>DASYKO010000117.1:0-25269 GCA_035995285.1 Hyphomonadaceae bacterium
GCAATCCTTACCAACCTCCATGTCGATCTCGATTACCAGAAGCTGAGGGCAGAGCTGCCGGAAGGCGTTGAGCCGGCGTTCGACGGCATGGAAATCGAGATCGGCTGAAAAGGCCCGTATTTATGGGATATCTAATTACCCATAATGTTGATTATGCGACTGGCGGATACAGGGGTGAAGGCGATGGCTGATCCAGCCACGAAGAAATCCGGCGCTGCAGGCGCGCCTGCCGAGGCGTCGCAGACCGCCTCCCTCCCCCGCCATCTGGAGCGGACGGGAGATGCGTGGAGAGACCTCGTCACGTTAATGGCCCGGCTGAGGACGCCCGGTATCGGATGCCCGTGGGACATCGAACAGACCTTCGAGACCATCGCGCCTTACACGATCGAGGAAGCCTACGAGGTGGCCGACGCGATCCAGCGGAAGGACATGGCCGAGCTCAAGGGCGAGCTGGGCGACCTCCTGTTCCAGTCGGTCTTCCACGCCCGGATGGCTGAGGAAGCCGGCAACTTCAATATCGACGACGTGGTCCGCGGCCTGGTCGACAAGATGGTCGACCGGCACCCCCATGTGTTCGGGTCCGAAACCGTGGACAGCGCCGGAGCCCAGATCGGCGCCTGGGAGGCCATGAAGGCGGCTGAGCGGGCCCGGAAAGCCGACAAGGCCTCCGGCCAGCCGGCCAGCGCTCTAGACGGGGTCGCGCTAGCTCTGCCAGCCCTGATGCGGGCCGAGAAGCTCACCAAGCGCGCCGGCAGGGTCGGCTTCGACTGGCCGAGCCCGGCGCCGGTCCTGGACAAGCTCCAGGAGGAGATCGGGGAGCTGCAGGAGGCGATCGACGCGCCTAAGCGCGACCAGGCTCACGTCGCCGAGGAGCTGGGCGACATGCTGTTCGTCGTCGCCAATCTCTGCCGCAAGCTGGAGGTCGATCCGGAGGAGGCGCTTCGCGGCGCCAACGCAAAGTTTGTGAAACGCTTTTCTGGTATGGAAGCGCTGGCCCAATCCCGCGGCCTCGACTTCGCGAAGCTCTCGCTCGATGAGCAAGAAGCGCTCTGGGTCGAGGTGAAGGTCGAAGAGCGGAAGAAGAAGTGAGGCCCGGCCTCTTGGGTGCACACAGCCTCTGCACGCGGCGAGCAGAACAAGGTTCCACACCCCCCACCCGCCCGCCCGAAGGGGGGCGGACAGGTGGGGGGTGGGTGAGCTAGTTCCGACTCTGCGACGCGCTCTGAATTTAGCCGGGTCGCAGCCCCTACAAATAGCGGCGCCCCGCGAAGCCCCTTGCCTCTTGTCTGTCCTCGCCGAAGCTCATCGGCGCAGCGTCCTGTTGCTCAAGCTCGGCGCTGGCCTGCGATGCCGCCGCACGATGACGCTCGCGAATGCGGAACTGCTCGCGCGCGATCTCGATGTCTTCCTTGGTGTCGATGTCGATCAGCAGCGGCGCTGGCGCGCCGATGCTCGCGATGCGGAGCTTGCCGGACTGAATCAGCGGACGAGCGCCCTCGTCTCCTTCAAGCTGGCTCAGCGCCTCGAAGCACGCCGGCCCGAACGCCGTCGGCGGCCGCGCGCCTTCGCTGCCGCCCGAGTGCACGATGTCTACGCCGCCATTCCCAAGCCCGCCGACAAGATCGCGCAGCATCCACGGCTCGATGAAGGCCATGTCGCCCATGGCGATCAGGATCGCATCCGGCTTGAACTGCAGCGCCACCTTCACGCCGACCGCTATCGAATGGCCAAGGCCATCCTTCGGCTTCTGGTTCACAGCGATGACGAAGCGGTCGATCAGCCGCTCGCCGATCTGCTTGCGATCCGCCGGACACACAGCGATGCGCGTCAGCGCATCCATTCGCGAGATCAGTGAGGCCGCATGTTCGATCAGCGGACGCCCGCCGAGATCCTCGAGCATCTTGTCCTTGCGCCCATAGCGGCGCGAAAGCCCTGATGCCAGAAGGACAACAGCGGTGCGGCTGAGCGATATGCCAGGCCCCGCCGTCATTGCGCAGCAGCCTTCGCAAGATGAGCCTTGATGATCTCGGACAGCGCCGACACGGCGAGCGATCGCGGATCGCGCGAGGCAAACAATCCGATCGGCCCCTTGAGCCTCGCAATGTTATCCGGCGTGGCGCCGAGCGCGTCCAGCACTTCGAGCCTGCGCTCGTGCGTCTGCTTCGAGCCGAGTGCGCCGACATAGAAGGCCTGGCTGCGCAGCGCATCGAGCAACAGCGGCGCTTCCCATTCGTGTTCGTGGAAGAGGCACGCGACCGCCGTGTTCGCATCAATCGGCAGCTTCGGCACATTGCGCGGCGTCGTCAGCTTGATCAGCTGGTGCGCGTACGGCTTGCAGTACTCAAGCGTCGCGGCCTCCTGGCTCGCAACGACGATCTCCGCATCAGCTGTGCGAGCGAGCTCGCTCATTGCAACGATCTCCCAGCCCCGTCCGGCAAGCACGATCCGAAGCTTGGGCTCATACCGCCGAACGAACTCCCCATTCTTCAGTTCGGAGGCTTTCGGTTTCGCATCACCCTGCTCGATCCGCAGTGTCGAGCGTTTCGATGCAGGATCGAACACGAGAGAGAATGTCTCCCGCGCACGGCCCATAGCAACAGCGCGTTGCAGTAGGGCCCGATTGACATTTACATCGACATAGAGATCCAGCCCGCCGCCGCACGGAAGCCGCACATCGATGTAGGGAGATCCCGTGCCATATCGCAGCGAGCGGTTCACACCGTCCTTCATCGCGATCTGCGATTCTTCCGTCAGCGCCTGCTCCAGGCATCCGCCCGAAATGCTGCCCGCGAAACGTTTGTCGCCGGCGACGGCCAGCTGTGCGCCCAGCGGCCGCGAGAACGGCCCATCAAGCTGGGTGATGGTGATCAGCGCCGCAGGCCTCCCGGCGGCCAGTTCTGCCTCGGCAAACGCCAGCACGTCGAGATCGCCATTGAGCCCCGGCGGGCGAACTGAATCGCTCGTCGGCGCGCTGTCAGCGCGCGCATCCGGGGCTTTGATAAAGGCGTCGTCCAACAAGCTCTCCCCGACGGCCACATCTCACGGCGAGTTGGGCCGCTCCTGCGGCCTTTTCGCGCTTCCTGCGTCCGCCCGGCGCTACAGCCCTTGCCTCCCCCACAGGCTCGCCATAGCGCTTCCTCCTGAATTTCGTAGCCCCAAGGCCCCGAAGGGTCAACGCGGGCTGCTGTGCCGGAGGGGTTTCCATGGAGTTTGCCGGAGGCCGGTTGGTCACCCAGGCGGACGGGCACATCGGCTGGCTTACCTTCAACCAGCCCGAGCGGCTGAACGCCGTCCGGCTGGACATGTGGGAGGCTCTCCCGTCCGCCGTCCAGAGCCTCGTCGCCGACCCTGCCGTAAGGGCCATCGTCATCCGCGGCGCCGGCGAGCGCGCCTTCATCTCTGGCGCCGACATCGCCGAGTTCGACCAGGTCCGCCATGACGCTGCGTCCAACAAGCCCTTCACCGCCGCCGTCACTCGCGCCACGGGATCCCTGATGGAGGCGCCGAAGCCTGTCATCGCCATGATCAACGGGTTCTGCATCGGCGGCGGCATGGTGATCTCCAGCGCCTGCGACATACGCATCTGCTCCGAAGGCTCCCGCTTCGGCGTGCCTGCTGGAAAACTCGGCCTCGGCTACGAGCTTGACAATTTCCAGCGCCTGCAATCGATCGTCGGCAAAGGCGTCGCTCTCGAAATGCTGGCAACGGCGCGCCACTTCACCGCTCCCGAGGCCCTCCGCGCCAACTTCGTCAGCCGCGTCGTGCCAGCCTCCGAACTCGAAGCGCTCGCCCGCGAGATCGCGGACCAGATCGCCGCCACAGCTCCCCTCACCTATGCCGCCGCCAAGCTCGCCAGCCGCGCCGCGACAGACCCGGCCCTCAGGGACAAGGCGCAGGCGGCCGTAGACGCCTGTTTCGATAGCAACGACTTCAAGGAAGGCCGCGCTGCTTTCCACGCCAAGCGCAATCCGGTTTTCAAGGGACGATAGACATGACCGCCGCCGAACTTCTCGAGCAAGACTTCGCGACCATGCCGGAACTGCTCCACGCCCACGCCAAGGAGCGTCCTTCCCATATTGCTGTCATCGATGGCGATCGCCGCCTGACCAATGCCGAATTCGACGCCCTGGTCGACCGCGTCGGCGCCTCCCTCCAGCGCGATGGCATCGCCAATCGCGGCGCAGTTGCAATGTGCGGCCCGTCCTCCATCGAATACGTGGCAGTCTTCATCGCCGCCGTCCGCATCGGCTCCGCCGCCTGCCCGCTGGCGCCATCCTCCACGCCCGAACAGCTCGCCGCCATGGTGCGCGACTGCGCAGCCCGGCTTCTGTTCGTCGACGACAGCGCCTCCAAAGCGCTCGACACCGTCGCCGAAAAGCTCACCGTCAAACGCATCGCGTTGGAAGGATCGCAGAACCCGTCCTTCGCCTCCTGGCTCGCGCCGGAGGGATCCAAACCGAAGCCCGTCGAGATCGACCAAGGCCAACCCTTCAACATCATCTATTCGTCGGGAACTACGGGCACGCCCAAGGGCATCGTGCAGCCGCACCGCATGCGCTGGGGCCATATCCGCCGCGCCGAGGCGCTGGGCTACGGACCAGACTCCGTCACCGTTGTCTCCACGCCGCTCTATTCCAACACCACGCTCGTCAGCCTCATCCCCGCCCTCGTCCGCGGCGGCACGGTCGTCCTGATGCGCAAGTTCGACGCGAAAGGCTTCCTCGAACTCTCCCAGAAACACCGCGCCACCCACGCCATGCTCGTGCCGGTGCAATACCGCCGCCTGATGGACCTGCCCGAGTTCGACACGTTTGACCTCTCATCCTTCAAGATGAAAACCTGCACCAGCGCGCCATTCCCGGCGGACCTGAAAGCCGACATCCTCAAGCGCTGGCCCGGCGGCCTCGTCGAGATCTACGGCATGACCGAAGGCGGCGGATCCTGCCTCCTCAAGGCCCACGAATTTCCGAACAAGCTTCACACCGTCGGCCAGCCCGCGCCCGGCCACGACATCCGCATCATCGATGAGACCGGAAAAGAGGTCCCGCGCGGCGAACTCGGCGAAGTCGTCGGCAAGTCCATGTCGATCATGACCGGCTATCACAACCAGCCCAAGAAGACCGCCGAAGCCGAATGGTACAGCCCCACAGGCGAGCGCTACATGCGCACTGGCGATGTCGGCAAGTTCGACGAAGATGGCTTCCTCGTGCTCGGCGACCGCAAGAAGGACATGATCATCACCGGCGGCTTCAACGTCTACCCCAGCGACATCGAAGCCGAACTCGCCAAGCACGAAGACGTCGCCGAAAGCGCCGTCGTCGGTATCCCGTCCCGCGAATGGGGCGAGACGCCGGCCGCCTTCGTCGTACTGAAGCCGGGCGCTCAGGTTGAGCCCGAGACGCTCCGCCAATGGCTCAACGCCCGCGTCGGCAAGACCCAGCGGCTGACGTATCTCAATATCGTGCCGGTCCTGCCCCGCTCCTCCATCGGCAAGGTGCTGAAACGCCAGCTGCGCGATGAGTTCAAGGCGCCTGCCTAGGCTCTCGACGGCCCCGACATGACGCCCTAGGCTCCACGCCAGAGGAAACGTCATGGCCGACAACGATCGCGCCGATACAGAGTTCGAAACTCTGGCCGCAACCGGCATGCTTCCCTCGCTCTATGCGAGGACGAAGGGCGACAAGCTCGCCCTGATCTCGAAGCGCGGGAACCGCACCTTTGCCGACATAAACACCGCCGCCAACCAGATCGTTCGCGCCCTGCGCCGCGCGGGGCTGAAGGCGGGCGACGGCGTCGCGATCATCTGCCCCAACACGCCGGAGTTCGTGGAAACCTTCGCCGCAAAGCAACGTGGCAGCTTCCGCTGGACGCCGATCAACACGCGCCTCTCCGCCGCCGAGGCGGCCTACATCGTCGATAACTGCGAAGCCAAGGCGCTGTTCGTCCATGCAGACCTCGCTGGCATCGCCTGGCCCGCCGCATCGAGCCCGCATCTTCGCACCCGCCTCGCCATCGGCGGCGATATCGAAGGCTTTGACCGCTATCTGCCCATCATCGCCGCCGAAGACCCTTCAGACATAGACAGCCCCAGCCCGGGCGATGGCATGCTCTACACCTCCGGCACCACCGGAAAGCCGAAAGGCGTACTCCGCACCGGCGCCTTCGTGCGCCCGGTCGTGCTGCGCGAGGACCTCGTCAGATACCAGGACGGCGACGTGAACCTGCTCTGCGGCCCCGGCTATCACGGCGCGCCGCTCTACTGGGACATCATGTTCCCGCAGATGTACGGCGCCACCATCGTGATGATGGAGAAGTTCGACGCCGAACAGGCCCTCGCCCTGATCGCAAAGCACAAGGTGACCCACACCCACATGGTCTCGACCATGTTCCACCGCCTGCTCGCTCTGCCAGACGAGGTGAAGGCCAAATACGATCACGCGAGTCTCCGCCAAGTCTTCCACGGCGCCGCGCCGACCTCGCCGGAGGTGAAACGCGCGATGATCGAATGGTGGGGGCCGATCCTGTGGGAGTATTTCTCCTCCACCGAAGGCCACGGCAACTTCTTCATTGGCTCCGACGAATGGCTGAACAAGCCCGGCAGCGTCGGCAAGTACGATCCCACCTACGGCGCGCGCATCCTCGACGACGATGGCAAGGACGTCGGGCCAAATCAGGTCGGCACGATCTTCTTCTACAACAATCCCGCCAACCGCTTCATCTACTTCAACGATCCGGAAAAGACGAAAGCCGCGCACAAGGCGGGTGACCATTTCACCGTCGGCGACATGGGCTATATCGACGAGGACGGCTATCTCTTCCTCACCGGCCGCACCAGCGAATGCATCATCTCCGGCGGGGTGAACATCTACCCGCAGGAGATCGACAACGTCCTGCTCCAGCATCCTGCCGTCCGCGACGTCTGCACCATCGGCGCGCCGAACGAGGAGTGGGGCGAGGAGGTCCGCTCCGTCGTCTCCCTCCGCTCCCGCTACAAGCCCGAGCCGCAATTGGCCGCCGACATCGTCGCCTTCGCCCGCGAACACCTCGCCGCCTACAAGATCCCGCGGGCGATAGACTTCGCTGACGAAATCCCCCGCTCGGAGGCCGGCAAGGTGCAGCGCAAGACGATCCGCGACCGCTACTGGGCCGGCCGCTCGCGCTCGATCTGAGCGGCCATGCCGGCCTTCACTCCAGACCAGCAATCGGCGTTCGACCGCGACGGCCTCGTCGCCCTCCGCGGCGCCGTCGATCCGGCTGCAGCCCTACGGATGGCGGGCGCCCTTTGGGACGCGCTTCAACGCTGCGACGGGATCAAGCGCGATGATCCAACCACATGGCCGTCCGGCCTCATCTCCGGCCTCGGCGGCCTCGCCCGCAGCGGCGTGTTCGAAGAAATGGCAAGCCCGGCAATCACGGGAGTTGTCGAAGGCCTGCTCGGCCCAGGCTGGGTGCGGCCCCAGCACTGGGGCGTGCCGCTGGTTACCTTCCCCGAACGAGGCATCGCCTGGGATGTGCCGGCAAAGAACTGGCATCTCGATATGCCCGTTTCGGCCAAGGCGCCGGACGTGGCCCGCGTATTCGTGATCCTTTCCTCCCTGAAGCCGCGCGGAGGCGGCACCGTCGTGGTGACGGGCTCGCATCGTGTGGTGCTGAAGCTCGCCGCCGGCCGAACCATGCGATCCGGCGACGCCGTGAAGGAGCTTAGGGCGTGTCAGCCCTGGTTCTCCGAGCTGGCTGATTCCTCCCTGTCCGGGCGCATCGAGCGCTTCATGGAGCAAGGCGGGATGGCCGATGGCGTGCCCGTCCGGGTCGTGGAGATGACGGGCGAGCCGGGCGATATCTACTTCATGCACCCCACTCTCATGCACGCGTTTTCCACGAATGCGGGCGATCAGGCGCGGATGATGCTGACCCAGTGGGTGGAAGGCCGCCCCGGCGCCGCCTACGGACTTTGGTAAAGCCCTCCCCAGCGCGGTTATCAGGGCGCATTGCCCCTCCCCTGCCCTGCCCGCTAGGGTCGTTAGCAATTGGGAAATGGGCGGGAACGAGGACATCTGATGACTGAGCCGGCGCAGCCGACCGACGGGGAATTCGCGGCCCAGGGCATGCTCGTGGCGGCCCACGCCCGTCGCATGCCGGACAAGCTGGCGATGATCTCGCCCAACGGCAACCGCACGTGGGCCCAGCTTAACGCGCGCGCCAACCAGCTCGTTCGAGCCCTCCGCCGCGCCGGCCTCGAGCCGGGCGATGGCGTGGCCCTCCTCGCTCACAACGGGCCGGAGTTCATGGAGACCTGGGCTGCCATCCAGCGCTCCGGCTTCCGCCTGACGGCGGTGAACTGGCACCAGTCGCCGGAGATCATCGCGTACGTCGTCGACAACTGCGACGCCCGAGGCCTCGTCGCTTCGGCCCGATTCTCAGCGGGTGCGATCGAAGCCGCCAAGCTGTCCGACAAGCTGAAGGTGAAGCTCGCCTTCGCCGGACCGATCCCGGGGTTCGACGACTACGAGACGGTGGTCTCCAGGGAGTCGTCCGAGAACATCACCGACGGCAAGCCCGGCACCACCATGCTCTATACCTCAGGCACAACCGGCCGGCCCAAGGGTGTCTACCGCAAGACGCCGGCGGTGTCGCAGCTGACCACACGGGTCAACGAAACGGCGGCGTGGACCCCCGCAACCGACATCGCCCTCGTCACCGGCCCGCTCTACCACGCGGCGCCGTTGGGCATAAACATGGTGATCCCGATCAATGCGGGCGTCACCGTCCTGCTGCAGGACAAGTGGGATGCCGAAGACACCCTTCGCCTGATCGAGCAATACAAGGCGACCCACACCCACGTCGTGCCGACGATGATGCACCGGATGCTTCAGCTGCCGGAAGTCGCGCGCAAGAAGTACGACATCTCCTCGATGCGCTGGATCATGCACGGCGCGGCCCCCTGCCCCGCCCACGTCAAGCAGGCGATGATGGACTGGTTCGGCCCCGTCATTCACGAATACTATTCCTCGACCGAGGGCGGCGGCGTCTATGTCGGCCCGCATGACTGGCTGAAGAAGCCGGGCACGGTCGGCAAGGCGGTGCCGGGGGTCGACATCAAGCTGGCGGACGAGAGGGGCAACCCGACCCCGCCGGGCAAGGAAGGCCTCATCTGGGTCAAAGCGCCGGAAGTCGGCCGCTTCGAATACTACAAGGAGCCCGGCAAGACGGACGCCAGCTATATCGGCGACTGGTTCACGCTGGGCGACATGGGCCGGTTCGACGCCGACGGCGACCTCTTCCTCACCGGCCGCACGGCGGAGCTGATCATCTCCGGCGGCGTCAACATCTACCCGGTCGAGATCGACGAGGTCCTGATCCGCCATGAAGGCGTCGCCGATGCGGCGGTCGTAGGCGTGCCCAACGAGGACTGGGGCGAGGAGATCAAGGCCGTCGTCGAGCTCAAGCCGGGCTGGGCGCCCAGCCCCGAGACCGCCCAGTCGATCATCGATTTCGCCAAGGACAAGCTCCCCGGCTTCCAGCGCCCGCGGACAGTCGATTTCGTCGACGCCCTGCCCCGCAGCCCTGCCGGCAAGGTGCTCCGCGCCCAGGTGCGCGCGCCCTACTGGAAGGGCCGGTCGAAGAGCATCTAGCGCCAGCCAGCTTCGCGGGCTCGTCTGCACCTCGCGCACAAAAAGAAAGGGCGGCCCAAGGGCCGCCCTTTCCGCATTCGGATCCCTTTCGGGTCGAATTAGAAGTCCATCGTCACGCCGGCGAAGAAGCGGCGGCCGAACAGGTCGAAGTTGTCGGCAAGACCCGCCTGGATGGTGGGCTCGGCGTCGAAGACGTTCACAACGCCGCCGCGGGCCGTCAGGCCATCAGCGAGGTTAATCCGGAACGAGAAGTCGTGCTGGATGAAGTCCTCGGTCGTGAACAGATTGGCCTCACGCGTATCGGTGTTCGTGCCCAGGGTCACAGGATTGATGAGCTCCTGGGATTCCTGGAAGTCGATCTTCCACGACAGCGACACCGGACCTTTGGACCATGTCGTCGTCTGACGGAAGCGGACACGCGGGTTGTTGGCCGTTGCGTCGATGTTGGTCGGTTTCGTCGGGTTCGCCGTGTCGGTGAAGTCCTGACGACGGATCAGGTAGTTGCCGTTGATGCCGAGGTCGATGTGACCATAGTCCGTCTTGAAGAGGTCGGAGGTGTCGAAGCCGTAGTGAGCCTCGAAGTCGATGCCCTTCGCGACGAGGCCGGCGAAGTTGAACGGACCTTCGAGGAAGTCGGTGACCACGAATGCGTTCCCTGCGGTGGCCGGGGCGCGCGTGAACGCGCCGCAGGCCGATGCGTTGAATGCATCGCTGTCGGTGCAGAGGTTAAGCAACGTCTGCGCAGACAGGGTCGCGATCGCGTTGTTGATGCTGATGTCGTAGTAGTCGGCAACGAAGGTGAGGCCCTTGGCGAACTTGGGCGTGAAGATCGCGGAGAGCGTGAAGCTTTCCGATTCTTCAGGCGTCAGGTTCGGGTTCGAGCCGCTCTTGCCCTGCTTCGACGCCGTCGGGTTCGGGTCGACAAAGGTGGTCGGGATGCCGAGCTGGGCGCAGTTGCGGGTGCGGTTGGCGCGGATCGTGGCGCTCGCCGCGCCCGTGATGTTCGGCGCAGAGCAGCCGTCCGCGAGGACCGGGAAGGTATCGCCGGCCGGAGAGTAGAGCTCGCTGATCGTCGGCGCGCGGACCGACAGGCCCTTTGTCGAGCGGAAGGCAACCTCGTCCGTGACCTGCCAGAACAGCGACGCGCTCCACGTATCGGTGACGCCGATGGAGGAGTAGTTCGATGTCCGCGCAGCGCCCGAAAGGTCGAGCGACTTCACGAGGAAGTAGTCCTTGAGGATGGGAATATCGACCTCGGCGAAGAATTCCACCACGTCGAAACCCGTCTTCGGCAGGTTGCCGAGCGAGTTGCCGAAGTAGAGGACGTTCGGGTCGATGTTCTCGTTCGACTTGGTGTCCTCCGTGCGGCCTTCCATGCCGAACGCCACGCCGATCGGGCCGGCGTTCCAGTAATCGCCCAGCTGACCGGTCATGTACGCGGTCGCATCGTTCTGCTGGTTGATCTCTTTGCGGACGATCGAGGTCAGGATGTAGTTCTTGGCCGCTTGCGAGTAACCGCCGGTGCCAAACACGCGCGAGGGCACGCAGTTGGTGATCGACGGATCGGTGGCCAGGCGCTGTTCATCCGTAGCCGCGTTGAAGATCGGCACGCCGCGCGCAGACATGATCTTGACGCGGCAGACGATGGCTCCGGCCGGGCCAGCTTCGCCGAGCGTGTCGACGACGGCATCAGCGGAGTATGCGAAACGATCGACGTCGATCGTTTGCGGTTCCGTGCCGATCGCTTCCATCACGCCGTAGGTATAGGCTGCTTCCCAGTTGATGTTGTGCAGGGGGCCGATGGCGTCGATGTCGCCTTTCAGGCCAGCAACCAGGCGCATCGTCGTGCGGTCTGCGATTGCGGGGCGATAGCCGAGATCGAAGCTGAACACGCGGAGCTGCGCGCGCTGGTCGTTCACCGTTGGCGTGATGGGCTGACCGGGCAACGTTGCCGTCGCTCCGGTGTAAGCCGTGCGCTGGTTGGCGATAATGGCGTCACGAAGCGACGTCGGCAGATACGCGTTGTCGAGGCCAATCTGATAGTTCTGGATCGTGTCCAGCGGCTGATAGAAGGCCGGCGTGGCTGGGAAGGCCTTGATGCCGAAGTTGGTGAAGTGCGGCTGGAAGATATCGATGTTCTGTTCGTCGATGTACTTCACTTCGCCGAACGCGTTGAGATTGTCCGTGATGTCGAAGTTGGCGCCGACCTGGAAGCGGCCGGCTTCCTGTTCCGGCAGGCGGTTCGTCTCGACTACCGTGAGCTTGTCGCCCGAGCCGCCGATCGTCGTGGAGCGGTTGATCAGATTGACCGGGCTGCCGGCGCCGAAGTCCGCGAGGTACGGCGTGCCGTCCGGACGGAATTGATAGCTGTAGCCGGGGTTGGCGCCGAAGCAGACGCCCTGCTGGTTAGTGATGGTCGCGAACGAGTTCGCATGAGTGGACGTGCAGTTGGAGCCCGTGATGTCCGGGTCGCTCAACCGCGAGTTGGGCACGCCGTTGGCCAGCGTGAGAATGCCGCCGATCGGACGGTTCAGCGAGCGCAGGCCGGAGACCGGCGTGTTGTCGAACGCGCCGTCGTTGAGCGCGCCGGCCGCGTCGGCGTCTGTCACAATGATGCGGGTGTCGTTGCGCATCCAGCCGATGTCGAGGTTCTTGTCGAACACGGCGTCGGAGCCCTGGTATTCGGCGAACGCATAGACGTTCAGGCGGTTATCCAGCAGGTTCGTGCCCCAGGTAAGCGAGGCGCGGTTGTTGGTGAGAAATTCGCCCTGGGTCAGCTGACCGACGGCGAGTTCCGCCTGCAGGCCTTCGAAATTGTCCTTCATGATGAAGTTGACGACGCCCGAAACGGCGTCCGCGCCGTAGGTCGCCGAGGCGCCGCCGGTCACAATTTCCACCCGCTCAACAAGAGGCGTCGGGATGGTGTCGACGTCGACGCGGGCGCCTGCCGGATCGCCGGCAACGTGGCGCCGGCCGTCAACCAGCACCAGTGTCCGGCCGGAGCCGAGGTTGCGCAGGTTGAGGAAGGCGAGACCGCCGATGCCGACGAAGCCGCCGGTCGTGTCCTCGTAAACCTGGCTGTTCTGCAGCGCAGGAATGTCCGAAAGGAAGTCGACGATATTCTGTTCGCCGGACTCGAGGATGGTCTCGTTCGTGATCTGAATCACGGGTGTCGGTGCGTTTTCAGGCGCACGTGCGATACGCGAGCCGGTAACGACGATGGTTTCGGCTGAGGCCTCTTCCGGCACGCATCCCGGCGGCTGGCCCGGCTGCACGCACGGCTGCGTCGTCGTGACGGTCTGCCCCGCTGGCGTTTGCTGCGCGAAGGCGGCGCCTCCAGTCCCGAGTGAGATTGCGCTTAACGCAGCTCCGCCAAGGAGAAACGTACGCATTGCTGCGCTCTTACTAGACATGATTGATGACCCCAGAATGCCGATGATTTCCGCTTGGTCCTGACTCCGAGCGTTGAGGCATCTCACACAGCGCGGTCAGGCAACTCAACGGGCCGCCGCAAAGCGGTCATAATTGAGAACCGGCTGTGACATTTCGGAAACAAGATTTACGCGTTTCTTGGAATGAAATTCCAACATCCGGGTAGATAACGCAGCGTTACTCACTTTATCTGAATATTCCGGCAATGAACGTGGCGTATTCTTGCTCACCAAACTCAAGGTCCGGCGGCGCGGATTCCTGAGTGTTCCACGAATCGTGGAATGGCGTCGGTGAGCGCGGAAAGCTCGGCGCCTGAAATGGTGTAGGCGGGCGCCAGATAAACGGTCTTTCCGATCGGCCGGATGAATACCCCCTGCTCCAGGAAGCCCAGACGGGCGGCCTGGAGGTCGAATGGGGCGGCCATCTCCACGGCAGCCACGCTCCCCCGGATCCGGACATCGGCGACGGCGGGGTGGCCGCGCAGGGGCTCAAGCGTGCGCTCGTAGTGGGATTCCAGGGCAGAAACCTGCTCAAGGCGCGGTTCCTGTTCGAAGAGGTCGAGGGAGGCGTTGGCGGCGGCGCAGGCGAGTGCGTGGCCGGTGTAGGTGGGACCGTGCATGAGGGCGTGTGCGGGATCGTGGTGGTGGAAGGCGTGGTAGACGCGTGCGGTGGTGATGGTGGCGGCAAGGGGCGTGACACCGCCGGTGAGGGCCTTGCCGAGGGTCATGATGTCGGGAGTGACGCCGGAGAGGTGCGCAGCCGTCATGGCGCCAAGGCGGCCAAGGCCGGTGAAGATCTCGTCGAAGATGAGGAGCGCGCCATGGCGGTCGCAGACCTGGCGGATGCGGCGGAGGGTGTCGGCGCCATGCATGCGCATGCCCGCGGCGCCCTGCAGCATGGGCTCGACGATGACAGCGGCGATGTCGCGGTGCTCGGAGAGGATGCGGTCCATGTCCCCTGCCCTGGCGTCGTCGGTGGGGAGGTCGGTGATGTACTGGGCGGGAAGCGCGGGGCCGAAGAGCGCGTGCATGGAGTCGTCGGGATCGCAGACGGACATCGCGGTGAAGGTGTCGCCGTGATAGCCGCCGCGGAAGGCGAGGAAGCGCGGGCGCACCTCGCCGGTGGTGTTGCGCCAGTACTGGACGGCAATCTTGAGTGCGACCTCGACGGAGACGGAGCCGGACTCGGAGAAGAAGACGCGGGAGAGATCGCCGGGGAGCATGGCGGCGAGGCGCGTGGCGAGGCGGTAGGCCTGCTCATGCGCGAGGCCGCCGAGCATGACGTGCGGCATGGTCTCGAGCTGTGCGCGTACGGCGGCGAGGATGTGCGGATGGTTATAGCCGTGGACAGCGGTCCACCAGCTGCCGATGCCGTCGATGATTTCGCGCCCGTCATGCAGGACGATACGGCTGCCATGCGTGCTCTTCACCGCGACGGGGCGCGGGGCGGTCTTCATCTGGGCGTAAGGCAGCCAGATGTGCTCAAGGCCTTCGTCTAGCCAGGCGGGATCGGTCATTTACACGTCTTCACTTCACGTATGCATGCGCGCGGTTGAAGCTCCGCGCGCCTCCCGATAGGGCTTTTCGGCCCAAGTTGGAATGCGGTTCCAGGAGAGTGGTTATGAGCAAGGATCCGCCCGATCTCGACGAGGTCTCCGCGACACGGCTGAGGCTCCTGGAAGAGCGCGGATTGCGGCGGTATCTCGCGCCGACGGAGCGGTTCGCTGCCGGGGGAGTGATGCGCGCCGGCCGGCCGATGGTGTCGTTCTGCGACAATGACTATCTGGGGCTCTCCACACATCCGCGCGTGATCGAGGCGAGCATCGCGGCCACGCAGAAATACGGCGCGGGCGCCGGAGCTGCCCGGTTGGTGACGGGCGATAATCCGCTGAATGAGAAGCTTGAGGCGCGGCTGGCGGGGCTCAAGACGATGCCGGCGGCTCGGGTGTTCGGCTCGGGCTATCTGGCGAATGCGGGCGCCATCCCTGCCCTCGTCGGCGCCGGCGACCTCATCGTGATGGATGAGCTGTGCCACGCCTCGATGCATGCGGGCGCGCGGCTGTCTGGAGCGCGGGTGCTGACGTTCGCACACAACAATGTCGGCGCGGCGGCGCAGGCGCTGGGCCAGCGGGATGGGACATCACATGCGCTCTTGCTGAGCGAGACGGTGTTCTCGATGGATGGGGACATTGCGCCGCTGAAGGAGCTGCACGCAGCAGCGCAGGCGGCGGGCGCGTGGATGATGACGGACGATGCGCACGGGCTGGGCGTGGTTGCGCTCGACAATCCCGCCGAGGTGCAGATGGGCACGCTGTCCAAGTCCGTGGGTGTCTATGGCGGCTATGTCGCCGGGCCGGCAAGCTTCGTGGAGTTGATGGCGAGCCGGGCGCGGACATTCGTCTATGCAACGGGTCTTCCGCCGGCCGTGCTGGCGTCGGCGCTGGCGGCGCTGGATGTGATGGAGGATGAGCCGGAGCTTGGCGCCAAGGCGCTGTCCAATGCGCGGCTGTTCGGGCGCTTGATGGGGCGGGACGGGGTCGAGAGCGCGATCGTGCCGGTGATCTATGGCGAGACGGATGCAGCGATGGACGCCTCCACGATGCTGGCGGACCAGGGCCTGCTGGTGACGGCTATCAGGCCGCCGACGGTGCCGGAGGGAACGGCGCGGCTGCGGATCACCTTCTCTGCGCGGCATGAGGAGGCGGATGTGCGGCGGCTGGCGGCGCTGGTTCTGAAGACGCTGGAGGGAGCAGCGAAGTGAGCGGCGTGTTCGTGACGGCGATCGGAACGGATTGCGGGAAGACGCATGTCTCTGCAGCGTTGCTGCGCGAATTGGCGCGGCGCGGGCACCCTGCTCTCGCGCTGAAGCCTCTAATGTCGGGATATTCGCCCGAGAAGCTGGACCAGTCGGATTCCGGTCGGTTGCTGCTTGCAATGGGGCGGCCGGTGACGGCGGAAACAGTGTCGGACATCTGCTGGAAAAGCTTCACGGAATGGTCTGCGCCGAATGTCGCCGCACGGCGGGCCGGTGTGGCGCTGGATTATGCTGAGATGCTGGCCTGGGCGCGCGGGAAGCTGGACACGCATGGCGGCGTGGCGCTGGTCGAGGGCGCTGGTGGTGTGATGTCGCCGCTGACCGACACGCACACCAATCTCGATCTGATGGAGGATCTGCGGCTGCCGGCCCTGCTGATGGTGTCGAACTATCTGGGCGCGGTGAGCCATACGCTGACGGCGCTAGAGGTGCTGTGGTCGCGCGAGGTGGACGTGGCCGCGATCATGGTGACGCAGTCGCTGCCGAATGCCGGGCTGGCCGCGTCTATGATCGAGGAGCTTGGCCGGTGGACCAGGCTGCCGATCCTCGAAGCGGGCTTCTCGCGCGGTCCGGAAGACGACGCGCGATGGGCGGGGCCAATGGTGGAGCGGCTCTTCTAGTCTGCGTCCTGTTCAATCGGCTGAGCGCCGAGCGGAGGGGCGGGCCTTCTCCCGAGCATCGTCTTGAGCTGGTCGCGGTCGAGCGCGCCTTCCCAGCGGCTGACGACGACACAGGCCACCGAGTTGCCGATGAAGTTGGTGATCGACCGGCACTGCGACAGGATCCTGTCGATGCCGACGATCAGCGCGAGCGAGGCCAACGGCACGGCGGGGAATTGCTGCAGCGTGGCGGCCAGCGCGATGATGCCGCCGCCGGTGACGCCTGCCGCACCCTTGGATGACAGGATGGCAATACCAAGCAGGGCTGCCTGGTCGCCCCAGCTGAGATGGATGTTGGTGGCCTGCGCGAGGAACAGGGCCGCGAGCGTGAGGTAGATGTTGGTGCCGTCGAGGTTGAACGAGTAGCCGGTCGGCACGACGAGGCCGACGACGCTGCGCGCACACCCTGCCTTCTCCATCTTGTCCATCAACGCCGGCAGGGCCGATTCCGATGAAGACGTGCCGAGGACAAGGAAGATCTCTTCCTTGAGATAAGCGAGCAGCTTGAAGAGCGAGAAGCCTGCCGCGATGCATACCGCGCCCAGTACCACAAGGATGAACGCAAAGGATGTCGCGTATACCGCGATGATCAGGTTGAGCAGGTAGACTAGCTTCTCTACCCCCACATCCGACACAAGGAATGCGAAGGCTCCGAGGGCGCCCAGGGGCGCTGCGCGCATCAGCACGCCGACCATCTTGAAGACGCCGCCGGAGATCGAATTGAGTATGTCGATGGCGGGCTGTGCCCGGTCGCCGAATAGCGCGAGGCCCACGCCGAACATGATGGACACGAACACCACCTGCAGGATGTTCGATCCGGTGAATGCGCCAACCATCGTGGTCGGGATGATGTCCATCAGGAATTTCACAACGCTGCCATCGTGGGCCTTGGCGGCAAGCTCGCTGGCCTTGGCGACGTCCTTTGCGTCGTAATGCGAGGGGTCGACGTTCATCCCCGCGCCCATCTGCCAGACGTTGGCGACAATGAGGCCCATGATCAGGGCGAGTGAGGAGACGGCGAGGAAATAGCCCAGCGCCTTGAACACGACGCGGCCGAACTTGCCCATGTCGCGCATGTTGGCGATGCCGACGGAGACGGTGAGGAAGATGACCGGCGCAATGATCATCTTCACGATGTTCACGAACGCTTCGCCCATGGGCTTCATGTATTCGGCGATCCAGGGCGCGCCCTTGTAGTACCAGCCGAGGAAGCCGCCGATGATGATGGCGACGATCACTTGGAAGAAGATGCCGGTGTAGAAAGGGCCCTTCTTGCGCGGGGTGTCGTCCGCGTGGATTACGGCCATGGAATTTCCTCTTCCCCGAAGTCGTGGGCCGCACTCCCCAAAGTCGATGTGGGGCGGCCGCTCCGTCTGTTTCCCTATAGTAATACGGGCATATGCCGAGGGCGCCAGCCCCTTCGCTCGGGAGCCTGGGCCCTTACGGCGTTTTGATGTGGGTTAAGGCCGGACTTGCGCCCGGACGCTAAGCCCGGACCGGGGCTTCCCTGCCTGCGTCCGTGCCGCCCTCGCCTGCCCAGCGCTGGCCCGGCACGCGGCCCGGCAGGTGGATCAGCAGCGGCGCCGCAACGAAGATCGAGGAATAGGTCCCGATCACGATGCCGAAGCACACCGATACGGCGAACCCGAACAGCACAGGACCGCCCAGGAAGAGCATGGCGCCGCCGGCCATCAGCGTGGCGAGCGATGTGATCAGGGTGCGCGAGAGCGTCGCCGTGATTGAAATGTCGATGATCTTGGGCAGCGGGATCTTCTTGTACTTCTTCAGCATCTCGCGGATGCGGTCGAAGACGACGACCTTGTCGTTGATGGAATAGCCCGCCAGCGTCAGCACGCCGGCCACGATGGTAAGGTCGAACGGCAGGAATGCCTTGAAGATCGAGAATAGCCCGATGATCGCATAGACGTCGTGGAACGTCGTGATCAGGGCCGCCATGCCGAACTTCCGCTCGAAGCGGAACCAGATGTAGACGGCGATACAGACGAGAGCCATGATCGAGGCGATCACCCCGCCCTGGAAGAGTTCGCCCGAGACCTTGCCGCCGATCTGCACGCGTTCGCGGATGGTAGTCTGCGGACCGAGCGCGTCATGAATCCTGGTGGCGAGTGCATCAAGGTCGGTATCGTCCTCCGCCTGGAAGCGGATGATGGCCGTGGTGCCGCCATCGGCCCTGTTGACGATAGGCTCCTTGATGCCGATGTCGCTGATCTGCTTGCGGACGAGTTCGGTGTCGAACGGGGTCGGTTGGGCCACGCTCACCTGCACGCCGCCGGTGAAGTCGAGGCCCATGCTCAGGCCCTGGGTGGCCAGCGAGACCGTCGTCCCGATGATGATGACCGCGGAGATCAGGAACCCGATCCAGCGCATCTTCATGAAGGGAATAGGGTCCTGCTCGTCGTGCTTTTGAACGACCTTGCCGGGTTTGTCCCACCACATCGCAGTTTTAACCTTGAGCCTAATTCATACGCATCTGGGGGGCCTCTAGGCTCCCCGGAAGGGCCGAAGCGCTACCAGTTGAGACCGAAAAGCGCCATTCAAAAAATTTCCGCGTCTGCATATGGACTTGGGTAACCCGGACACGGAAGGGTCAGATGCGTTGGGGTGGTGGGGCGCTTCCCCTTTTTATCAGGAAAATCAGCCCCAATTGCTGGGGGCTGGCGACTCCTGCTTGCAGGACGGGGAGCATAGAGGTTCGTGACGGCGGTGACGCAGGCCCACGCATATACCGATACGGGCGAGCGCACGTCGCACATGCTCCTGAAAGCCGTGCGTGGCGACAGCGAGCGCATCAGCGTGGGCGACATCGCCGATGCGCTTGATTCCCGCGCTTTCGGCCTGGCAGTCCTGATCTTCTCCCTGCCCTCCATCGTTCCGATGCCGCCCGGGGTGCCGACCGTGGTGGGGATCGCGCTGCTGATCGTGTCGTTCCAGATGGTGATCGGGCGGCACGAGCTGTGGCTGCCCGGCTTCCTCGCCAAACGCAGTTTTTCGCGGAAGTCGCTGGTTTCCGCGCTGGAGAAGCTCGTTCCAAGGCTCGAGGCTGTGGAAAAGATCGCCAAGCCCCGCATGACCTTCCTGACCGGCAAGGCCGGAACGGTGGCGATCGGGATCGTCGTGCTGATCATGGCGATCGTGCTGATCCTGCCCCTGCCGCCGGGCGGCAATTTCCCTCCTGCCCTCGCCTGCGCAGTCCTGGGCATGGGGCTGGCCGAACGCGATGGCGTCATCGTCCTGGTGGGACTGATCGGGTCGGTGCTGGCGGCGATCGCGGTTACGGCAGTCACCGTGGCATTCATCGCCACCCTGCCCGAGTTCCTGAGCTGGCTCGGCCAGAAGTTTGGATTTTGAGGGTTTTTTCCTCAGCCGCCCGCACAAATTGCGACAATAGAGGGTTTTGCGGGTGAAAACCTGCGACAGACGACTCGCACATTGGATCTCATGGCGCCGATCGAGAGCGTCCAACGGAGATACGAGATCCATGAAACGCCTACCGCTTCTTTTGACCGTCTTGGGCCTGGCCGCCCTCACGGTTGGATCGTCCCAGGCCCAGACCCCCTCCCCGGGCCCGGCGTCTGCACAAGGCCAGGGCCGCTTTGGTCCTCCCCCCGGCGCCCCCGGCTTTGGCGGACTCGGCTTCGGCCGCGGATTCGGCGGCCCAGGCATGATGATGGGTCCGGCTGGCGGGTTCGGCATCCTCCAGTTTGACGCCAATGCTGACGGCAAGGTGACCAAGGCGGAGTTCGACGCAGCCCAGCGCAAGGAATTCGCTGAGCTGGACGGCAACAAGGATGGTTCGGCCACGCCCGAAGAGATCCGCGCGGGCATGCAGGCCCGGGCCAAGGCTCAGCATGAGGCCCAGCTCAAAGTCCGCTTTGCCGACATGGATACGAACAAGAACGGTCAGCTGACCGAGGCGGAATTCCTGGCCGCCCAGAAGGACCATGATGGTGATCGCGGCCCGCGTATGCGTGGTCCGGGCGGTCCCGGCCCGGCAATGATGTTTGGCGGCGGACGCGGCCGTGGCGACCGGGATGACGGTCCCCGTATGGAACGCGGACGCCGTGGCGGTTCTCCGGGCGGACCCGCTGGCTTTCCCCCGGGCGCTCCGCGCGACGCCCAGAGCCAGGCCGGCCAGCCGCCGATAGGCGCCCAACAGCGCCAGATGCGCGCTGGTCCGGGTGACGCCGATGGCGACGGCAAGCTGACGTTCGCGGAATTCACGGCGCGGCCTACGGAAATGTTCACCCACGCCGACACCAACAAGGACGGAACCGTAACGCTGGCCGAACTTCAGGCCCGGGCCGGGATCCCGCGCTAGATCCACTCCCACCGGCCGGCTCGTTTCTCTCCCCCGAGCGCTTGCCAAACGGTGGCCTGAGGCCTGTTGCGTCGGGGTGACCCGATGCAGCAGGCTGTCTCGGTTTTGAAGGACGACCTGACTCGCATGTCGCAGAGCCTTTTGATTGTCGAAGACGAGGCCTCCATCCGGGAGCCGCTGGTCCGCTATTTCGAGAGCAACCAGTTCCGGGTGAAAGCCGCAGCGAACGCCGCCGAGGCGCGCACGCTGCTGCAGGCGCATGCGTTCGATTTGGTGATCTCCGACATCATGATGCCGGGCGAGGATGGCCTGAGCCTCTGCCGCCACATCCGCTCGACCAGCAACCTGCCGGTGATCCTGCTCACCGCGCGGACGGAGGAGCTGGACCGGATTCTCGGCCTTGAGGTCGGCGCTGACGATTATGTCTCGAAACCCTTTTCGCCTCGTGAACTGCTCGCGCGGGTGAAGGCCGTGCTGCGGCGGGCGAACAGCCTGCCAGTGAAACAGGCGGCGCCGGAGACGGCGCGCTATTCCTTCGGCGACTGGATCCTCAAGACAGGCGAGCGGGAGCTGGTCGGCGCCGACGGGCTCAGCGTTCCCCTCTCGTCGGGCGAGTACACGCTGCTGCTGGTGCTGGTGGAGCGTCCGAAGCTGGTTCTCACGCGTGATCAGCTGCTTGATCTCACTCAGGGCCGCGAGGCGAGCGTGTTTGACCGCTCGATCGACAACCAGATCAGCCGCCTGCGCCGCAAGATCGAGGAAGACCCCAAGAACCCGAAATACATCAAGACCGTTTGGGGCGGCGGCTACACCTTCTCGACCGAAGTGCGGGTCCTGTGAGCGTCCGGCGCTTCTTCGGCGGCAGCCTGTCTATCCAGATCGCGCTCGTCATGGCGGGCGCGCTGCTCGTCGCCAGCCTGGTCAACTTTGCGATCCTGATGGGCGAGCGCTCGCGCGCCGGAATCAACGAGCAGAGCGGCCCTGCGATCGGGCGGTTCGTCGTCAACGCATCCGAAGTGTTCAATACGCCGCCTGCCGGCAGCGGGATGGTCGTGGGGCTGCGGCCGCAGGGCGGCGGTCGCTACCTCCTGATGGATGTGAACCCGATCGACCAGCGCGACCTGCAGCGAGACCAGGGACTGGAACAACGCTTGCGCCGTGCTTTGGATGAAGCCAACATCGAAGTGCAGGACATCCGGGGCTCTACCCGTATTTCCACCCGCACAATCGAGCGCCCCGACCGCAACGACCGGCAGGAGCGTGGACGGCGGCAGGCAGGCAATCAGAATACCGGCCCTGCGATCATGATCGTGCCATTGGATGCGCGCGGCCAGCCTGTCGACTTTGGCCTTGGGGGTCCTGGTGGGCCGGGCGGACCCGGCGGCTTCGGCCAACGCGGCCCCGGTGGACCGGATGGTGGATTTGGACCAGGCCCCGGCGGGCCGGGCGAAGCGCGCGGTATTCGGCAGGTACGCGAGATCGTGCTGGCGGCGCAGCTGCCCGACGGACGCTGGTTCAGCGGCAGCAACTTCGCTCCTCAACCACCGGGCGGTGACTTTGTCCGCCTTGCAGCGGGAACGCTGATCACCTTCCTGTTTGTGCTGGCGGCTGCTCTGTGGATCGCGCGCCGCCTGTCGCGGCCGCTCAACGACCTTACGCACGCGGCGGCCCAGGTTGGCTCGGCAGGCGAGCCGCAGGAAGTTGCAGTCCGCGGACCCGCCGATGTGCGCCAGACGCTGGAAGCGTTCAACGCCATGAGCCGGCGTGTGAGCCAGCTGCTCGGCGAGAAGGATGTCATGCTGGGGGCGCTGGGCCACGACCTGCGCACGCCGCTGGCGTCCCTACGCATCCGGCTGGAGACGATGGAGCCCGAGTCCGAGCGCGACAAGGCCGTGAAGACCATCGAGGAGGCCAGCCGGCTTCTCGAGGACATCCTGGAGCTGGCGCGTCATGGCCGCTCAAAGGAGCCGGTGCAGCCGATGGATGTCTCGGTGCTGGTCGAGGATATGGTGGAAGACTATTCGGAGACGGGGATGCCGGTCTCCCTCACCTCCTCGCAGAAGACACCTGTGGGCGTGCGGCCTGTGCTGTTCCGGCGGGCGCTGAGCAACCTGATCGACAACGCCGTGACGTATGGCGAGCGTGCGCGGCTGAGCGTGCAGAAGGTCGGGAACGAGGCTCTGGTGCGCATCGAGGATGACGGGCCGGGCATGTCGGAAGAGTCGCTGAAGTCAGCGGCGGATCCGTTCTATCGCGGGGATACGTCACGCAACCGCCGGACAGGTGGCGCCGGGCTCGGGCTGACGCTGGCGGACGCCATCGCCAAGGCGCATGGCGGGTCTCTGGAGCTGGAGAACCGCAAGCCGAACGGGCTGGTGGCCACGATAAGGCTGCCGATCATCACGCCTCAGGCGCAGCAAGTCGCTCCGCCGCAGACGCCGCCCTCCCCCGCCACGCCTAGCTGAGCTGCTTGCCCTTCGTCTCCGGGTAGAACAGCAGCGTGCAGACGGTCGCGATCGCGCCGAACACCACCGGATACCAGAGCCCAGAGAAGATGTTGCCGCTGGCAGTCGCTATGGCGAACGCCGCCGCCGGCATCAGGCCCCCGACAACACCGATGCAGAGATGGTAGGGCACCGATAGCGCCGTGTAGCGCACCCGCGCCGGGAACAGCTCGACGAGCGCCGCCGCCATGGGTCCGTATAGGGCGGTGGCGGCAAGAACCAGCACGATGAACGGGATGACGATCATCACCCAGTTGAAGTTGGCCGGGTCTGCGGCGAGCGGATAACCGGCATCCTTGAGCGCTGCCTTGAGCGCCTTGTCGATCTCTGCTGATTTCGCGATGAGGTCTGGGCCGGTTGCGCCTGTCGCATCCGGCGCCGGCACGGATGCGCCGCCGATGTGGACGATGGGCGGGGTTCCCGCCGGCGCGTTCTCGGTTGTGTAGCTGACGCCGGCGCTGATCAGGGTTTTCCGCGCGATGTCGCAGCCGGTCTGCGGCTTGAGGCGGTTGAGCAGGTCGATCTTGAACGAACAGGTCGACTGGTCCGCCGTGATCGAGACCGGGGCCTGCTCCTGCGCCTTGAACAGCGCGCCGTTGGCGCCGTTGGCCATCATCATGAAGGCCGGGAACATGGCGATGGTCGAGACTGCCATGCCGGCCAGCATCACCGGCTTGCGGCCGACCTTGTCCGACAGCCGCGCGAAGAAGAGGTAGCAGGGAATCGAGAACAGGACGGCGCCGATCATGATCAGGTTCGACCAGAAGCCCGGCACCTTGGTGAAGCTCTCCAGGAAGATCTGGGTGTAGAAGAACTCGGAATACCAGAGCGGCCCCTGCGCCAGCAGCAGCGTGAAGAAGATGATCACGATGTTGCGCAGGTTCGGCCCCGGCGCGAACGCCTCCTTGTAGGGCGCTTTGCTGACCGTGCCCTCTTCCTTCATCTTGGTGAATTCCGGGCTCTCGTTGAGCTTGAGCCGCATCCAGATCGAGATCGCCAGCAGGAAAGCCGAAGCCAGGAACGGCACGCGCCATCCCCAGCTGAACATCGCATCCTCGCCGACAAGGCTGCGGGTCATCAGCACGATGCCGAGCGCGCCGACCAGCCCGAAGGCGGCAGAAGACTGGATCCACGCCGTGGTGGCGCCACGGCGGTCGGGCGGCGCGTGCTCGGCGACATAGATGGCGGCCCCGCCATACTCCCCGCCCACGGCCATGCCCTGCAGGATGCGCAGGACGATCAGGGCGACGGTCGAGGCCCCTCCGACAAGGTTGTTGTCCGGCAGAAGGCCGATGGCGAAGGTGGCGCCGCCCATGATGATCACGGTCATCAGGAAGGCGCCCTTGCGGCCGAGCGTGTCCCCGATGCGGCCGAAGATCATGGCGCCGACGGGCCGGAAGACGAGGCCGACAGCGAAGAGGGCGAGCGTGGCGAGGGTGCCCGCCGTCTCGTCCAGTCCGGCGAAGAATTTACGGGAGATAATGCCGGTCAGCGAGCCATAGACGAAGAAGTCATACCACTCGAACGCCGTGCCGGCGGCCGATGCGACGATCACCGTGCGCATGGGCGTGGTCTTTTCAGACTGCGGCGCGCCCGCTGCGGCGGTTTCCATCCCGGTGTCTCCCCTGGCCTTTCGGCCTAGTCCTCTAGCTCAAGTGCGGGGCTTCCCCTGCCCGATTTCCGGGGGTTAGGCCAGTGGCGCACAACCAACCGTTACATGAGGCTAGGTCCCCACGACCTTGTTTTGCCTTGAGGCGTTGCAATCGGCGGCAGGCTCGCTCTAACTCAGCGGCAGTTCATGCAACACTTCAGTTACGGCGGGATCATTCCGTGAAAATAGCTCTCCTGTCCCTGGTCGCCCTGCTGACCATCGCGCCGCTCGCCGATGC
>DASYKO010000118.1:0-87868 GCA_035995285.1 Hyphomonadaceae bacterium
GGCGAGCACACCCATCAGGATCGCGCTCGCAGTCTTGCCCCGGCCCGGTCCGCCGATGAAAAGGCATTTGCCTTGGGTGGCGAAGGTCAGAAGCGGCAGAAGCGCATAGCTGGAATAGCTCTGCGCCGAAGGCAGGGTCAGGAGCCGCTTTGTGTCGCCGACCCGATACTGCATGGGCGGCGCATCATTGAATTCGACATCGTAGTGAGGGCTGATGATCGCCGTATTGACGATCCAGAAGTAAGCCTGGCGCAGCTTCTCGTCGAAGGCTGTGTTCTCCCCCGCACGCGCATCCTCGGTGCTGATAGGCCCATCGTAGAGGTCTGCAACATCGAACGCCTTGGCGGGCGCAGCCACCTTTGGCTGAGTCGGCGCCTTCGACAGACGCTGAAAAATCGGCAGTTTGGCCATACGGATCGCCCCTCGCTCATGGGACGATAGCAATCCTGGCCCCGCGCACAACCGCGCGAATGCTCAGGCAGGCGGCCTCACCATCTTCTCGTCAGGCTCAAACGGTATTCGCGGCCATAGATCTCGTAACCCGGGCCGGAGCCGACAAGATACGGATACGTGCTTCGGTCGGTCTGGTATGCGGTGTTGGTCAGATTTGTTCCGGAGAACGTCGCGCGCCAATTGTCGTCCAGATCGAACATGACCTTCAGGTCCAGGCGGGAGTACGGCGCACGGGAGTTGTTGTCAGTGGCCTCCGACCAGTCATCACTGCGCGGCGCGCGGCCCTGGTATTCGTAAGCCAGGCGCGCCTGAAACTTGCCGCTTTCATAATAGAGCTGGGTCGAATAGATGCGATCGGCCTGGTTCACGAGCGGCCGCGCTCCAGCCAGCGAAGGCGTCGAGACGCTGGAGTCGAGAAAGGCGGCACTAACGAGCAATCCGAAGCCGTCGAAAGGCGCGGGCGCCTCGAGAAAATCATAGCGTGCAGAGGCTTCCAGGCCCGATACATGGCCTTTACCGACGTTCGCGCTCGTCACGGCGGCGTAGTTGTCGAAGCGGACGCCTGCGAACATGACGTTCGTGCGGTCCTCCGTGACGTCGAACAGGAGACCGTCGAGCGACTTGTAGAAGCCGGCCAGCGACACCCAGCCGGCGCCGCTCGGCAAGTTGTATTGCGCCGAGGCATCCCAGTTGCGGCTATCGATAGGACGAAGATTGGGATTGCCGATCTCGTTCGTGGCGCTCAGCACCGGCGCCCCGCTTGTGGGATCAGGCGCTGCGGAAACCGAGAGCGTCGAAATCGGCGCAAGGTCGACATAGTCCGGACGGGCAAATGTATGTGTGAGAGAGGCGCGAAGGACCCAGGCTTCGCCCGCGTCCCATTTTGCGAGCACCGCGGGCGAAACGTTCGTGTAACTGCGCGTCCCGGATGTCGGCAGAATATCGCTCTGGACGAACGGCAGGCCGGCAAAAGGATCGACGCCGGGGCCAAATCCGCTCGCTGACATGGCGGCCACGAACGCATTGGCTGTGGCGCGAACGCTGGTGTGCTCGATGCGCGCGCCGAGCGTCAGCCGCAAGGCGGGCGTCGCCTCGACAACGGCCATCGCATAGCCGGCCCAGATGGTCTCATTGATGTGGTAATCGTCCTCGACGGAATTCGCCCTCGAGGATGCGGCATCGAACACGAACAGGTCCGGCCTCTGCGCAAACAGAGCTTCGAGGCCGGCGGGGTTCGCGACCGGCAGGTCGAGGCCGGGCACGATCGCGTAGGACTCTCCCCAGCTATAGCCGGCGACCGAACCTGCAAGCGCAGGATTGGCCAGCGTGTCCGCGCCGGTGAAATTGTAGCGGTTGTCCGCATCGTTCACCGACTTGGCGCGCATCAGGCGCTTGAGACCGAACTGGAGAGAAAAGGCATGCGCGCCAAAAATGCCGCGGCGCTGCAGGTCAACCTGCTGCGTTTCGGTGTCCTCGCTCACCGCGGACGTGATGCGTCGGATCCGGAATACTTTCTGAAAACCGCCGTCGAACACGGAGACGCCATTCGGCGCCGTGAGCGCGCCGTCGGGAATGGCCAGGCCGTCTGCGAGATGAAACCGGCCAATGTCCGAGGACGCCGCATCGGCCGGATCGATGTCTCCCATCGTTTCGTAGTAATTGAGCCGGGGGTTGAGTTCCTGCGCGCTCGTCCTGTTGATCGCGGCTTCAACCGTCCAGTCATCGTTCAGTGTCCAGCGCCCGCCCAGAACATACTGGCGCACCGGCCGTTCCTGGCGCTCGTCCCGCGTCTCGGTGCGCACCCGGAGGCCACGCCAGGAAAATGCATCGAGGCTCGGGGCCGACAGGTCTCCGCGCCGATAGAGGAGGAATTCCGGCCGCAACTCGTCGTCGTCGTAGTTCGCCGCGAAGATGCGGAGCCACACAGCGTTATCGTCATGCCCGCGCCAGTCCAGAGCAGCTGTCAGGCTCGTCCTCTCGCGCCGGCCGGATGAAGCGCCCATGAGAATGCGGTCGGGGAAGATGCCGGAGGTCCCGGAGTCTGAGGCGGCGATTTCCGCATTGTCGTAGAAGGGCGAGAGATACTCGCGCACCCATTTTTCACCGCCGACATAAAGTCCGAATTCCTTGTCCGGGCCGAACGTGTCGGAGTAGGCGCCGCGAACGGCGTAGATCTCGCGGCCTTCGCCGAAATCGACACCGCCGATCTCCGTTGTAAGACTGGCGATGCGCCCCTGGAAATCGTGTGCGGTTGGCGTGCGGACATTGATCAGCCCGCCGATTGCGCTGGCGTCGCGGTCCGGCGTCATGACGCTGTGAATCTCGACATCGGAAATCGCCGAGGCGCTCAGGACATCCAATGGCGCAGCGCGCCCTGAACGTCCGTCCGTGTCGGATGCCGCAATCGTCACGCCATTGAGCGTAACCGTATCGAGCACTTCGCTTATGCCGCGCAGCGAAAGATAGCGGCCTTCGCCCTCGTCCGAAATGCGATAGACCGACGGCATGCGATCGAGCGCATCGGCAATGTTGCCGTCGGGAAGCTTTCCGACGGCGTCTGCTGAAACAATTTCGACCAGCGCGTCGTAGCGGCGGGCGCGCGCCTCCGCGCGGTCCAACCCGTCGCGGTAGCCTGTCACGACGACGGTTTCGGGCGCCGCCTCCCCCGTCGGGTTCGGCGGCAACGATAGCGGCTCGACCGGTCTTGGGGCCGCCAATACGGACACGTCGCCCGCAGGCGAGAGCCTGTACATCAGACCTGAGCCGGTGAGGAGTTCATCCAGGGCTTTTCGCAAACTGACGGGCGCTTCAAAACCGCGCGTGCGCCGCTCGCCGATCAGCGTGGCGTCAAAGGCGATGTTGATGTTGGCTTCAACGGCAAGCCTCAGGAGCACGTCGGCCAGGCGTCCTGCGGGTATCGGATCGACGATGGCGTCAGCGCGGAGCGCTTGTGCAGTTGCATCGGTGGGCGCCGCCGCAACGGCGATCAATCCCGCCAACGCGAGAGGGAAGGTCCGCATGCCTAGCCACATCGAGCCGACATATCGGCTCAATATGTCGGCCCTGTTACAGGCTTAGCGTGGATTGACCCGCGCGCCCACGCCTGCATCGGCGCCGCCCGCAGCGGGGCTCAGGAGGATACCGGCGTTCGCTTGATCGGAGAGATCGGCGCCTACTGCATTAGCGATGATGCGCGCGGCTTCGGCCTCGGTCAGGTCGGCGATGGAGAAGGACAGCGTGATGCGGCGAGCGGCGAGTTGCGCGTCGGCAACAGTCAGCGGCCTATTGAAATAGCGGCTCAATTCCGCGAGAGCCGCATCCAGCCGGCGGTCGGACAGCACCATGCGCCGCTGCCGCCAGGCAGCGATGGCCGATGCGGATGAAGTCGCGATCTCTCCCGATGCGGATAGCCATGCACACTGGCCCTTGCCGAGATCGATGGCCCGCCCGCCCCTTCCTCCCGTCAGGCGCACGATACCTTCGGTAACGGCAATACCCGTCCGGTCTGCGAATGCCGTTGCCTCGAACGCGGCGGCGACGGCGCGTGCTTCGAATTGCCCGTTGCGCACGAAGAGCGGGCGGTCCGGATCGCGTGCGACGTCAACGAACAGCCGCCCGGCAGCCAGCGTGATGTCGCGCTGCTTGCGCGTCATCCGCACCGACACCTGCGTGTGCGCATCGAGCCAGATGCGGCTTGCGTCGGCCAGGTCGAAGACGCGCACTTCGCCGCTGGTCGTTTCGTAGAGTTCCTCGGGAACCACCTCTGCCGTGTGTTCGCCCCGATCCCGAGGCGCCATCACGGCGGCCACGGCGAGGGCTGCAGCGCCTGCTGCGATCGCGCCTCCAACCAGGAAGCGGCGTCTCGATCTGAGCGCCTGCTCGTTCGCCCGCCGGCGCGCGAGATCCTGCTGCGCGAGCCTCTGCGCCGCGCCCTCCAGCTGCGCCTGCCGCTGGGCATGCCGGGCCATGCCCGGCAGCGCGGCTTGCCGGGCGATGAGCTCGGCGCGCTCGGGGCGCGCCGCGAGCCAGACATGGAAGGCCTCTGCGTGCTCGGGACTTAGACCTTCCTCGATCGCCATCACCCAGCGGGCTGCTGCGAAATTGTCTTGCTCATCCTCGGTGACGTTCGGCCCGGTCACGCTCAATCCTTCCAGACTTTGCGCGCGAGCCGCGCCATGGCCTGTTCAACCAGCTTGCGGACCTGGGCGAGGGTCAGACCTGTACTTTCCGCCGCCTGCAGAAGCGTCTGCCCCTCCATCCTGTGAGCCACGAAAACCTCTCGCTCCCTGGCCGGCAACGTGTTCAGCGCGGCCAGGAAAAGCTGCATGCGCTGGCGGCCTTCCAGGACCTGGTCCTGCAGGGCCTGCGGATCGGCAATTTCCAAGTCGTCCAGCGTCACATGCTCGCCCTGGCGCCGCACGAGCCGGCGTCTGTCGCGGTCCTTCATCAGATTAGACGCAATGGAAAAGAGAAATGCTGATTTATTGTCTACGGGCGCCTCAGGATCGCGCGCGGCGAGCCGAGCGGCGATGTCCTGGAGGATGTCATCGACGTCGGCGTCGTTGCGCACGCGGTTGGCGATAAAGCGGCGCAGGGCCGGGGTCAGCACGCGAAAAGTCTGGAAAAGCGGATCGGCTGCAAGATCCGCCCCCTCGTCCTTCGCCGGTTTGAAGACCGCCCCGCTAACCTGCCCGCCCTCCGCCATCGGCCTGGATCACCGGCCCATCTTGCCCTTCCAGGACGAGACGCCGTTCACCAGTTCATCGGCGCGGATTGTGACAGGATCATAAAGCTCGCGGCCGCGGGCATCGATCACGTTGAACTTCAGCTGCGGCGTCTTGCCCGTCATGTCGAAATCGATGATGCCGGCATTGTTGACGTTCACGATGGGCGACCGGATCATCCGGTCCGGCAGCATGTTTGCAAGGCGCTGCTCTACCCCTGCCTGTGTATCCGACAGGACCTGGGCCAAGGCCGAACTCACCAGATCATACAAATCATATCCGCCCTGCTCCGACCACGGCGCGCAGGCGACGTATGGATAGTGTGTGTCGCCCGACAGGAGCACGACGCCGCTGATCTTGCTGTCGCGGATGAAGTTGAACAGCCGCGTGCGCTCGTTCTGGTAGGCGGACCAGGAATCCCCGCCCGGACCCTTGAGCCGGGACCATCCGCTGCCGCAGGAGATCACCTTAAAGGGCGCGCGGCTGGCCTTGAGGCGCTGGGTGAGCCAGTCGAACTGTCCCTTGCCGAGGAATTCCTTCTCCGGTGTATCCTCATCGGCGTCAGGCGCGCGATGGTAGCGGTCGTCCACAAAGAAGAAGTCGACCCCACCGTAGGAATAGTCGAAGAACACGCCGGGGACGTTGGGCAGGCCAGAGCTCGGATTGGCCCAGTACTGACGGAAGATCGCCGCAGCCTCGGCCTTGATGGGATTGGTGCGGTCGAAATTGTCGAGACCGAAATCATGATCGTCCCAGATTGCAAGCTGCGGCACGTTGCGGCCGATCGGCTGGAAGGACGGCACGAAGCGCTGGCGCTGATATTCCTGGGCTAGCATCTCCGGCACGGTCGTGTCGCCATAGATATTGTCGCCCAGCCAGAAGAAGAGATCCGGCTCGTATTGCGCGACCGCATGCCAGATCGGCTGCTCGGCTTCGCTCTGAATACGCGCGCATGATCCGAAGGCGAGGCGGAAGCGCGTGGGCTTTGCGGGCGCCGTGCGCACACGAAAGGGCGGCTGATCACGGTGATACTTGTCGATCTTGCCGTTGGCGATCACGCGGTAGTGGTAGGCTGTATCGGGTTGGAGGCCTTCCATGCGGATGACGAGCGTGCAGCCATCCGCCCTCTTCGCGCGTTGTGGCGCCGTGCGCTTCCACGGGCCCGCGACAGGATCGGCGGTGTATTCGACGGCCGCATCGAAGTAATCGCCGCTGAGCTGCATCCAGATCGGAACGCTTGTCGGCGTGACGGCTCCCACCATCGGCCCAAGCATCAGGCGCGGCGTGCCTTCGGGATTGGGTTCGCCCCAGGCCTTCAGCGGCGCGATGGCCCCGGCAGCCGCAGCGCCAGCGATGAAGGTGCGACGTGAATTCTTCATTGTAGCGTCCTCAACTGATCGCGGGAGGACGCCCGAAGACGTCCTCCCGCCTTGCAGGTTGCTGCGCGCCCCCGACCTGGGGTTTGGGGGGTTAGGGCGGCGCGCTGCTCCTTACTATTTTACCACTTTTTCGTGACGGTCAGGCGGAATTCCCGTCCGAACTGCTCGTAGCTGGAAACGAAGAACTCGCTGCCGCGATAGTTGAGCGCCTTGTGGTCGGTGAGGTTCGAGCCGGTCAGCGACACCTGCACGTCGTTGTCGAACGTGTAGGCGATGCGGGCATCCACCGCCTCGCGGGGCGAGCGATAGCTGTCCATGTCCGGGTTGGCCGAGAACGCGCTCGACGTCGCATCGCCTTGCAGCGAGTAGGCGATCCGGGCGGAGAGCCCGCCCTTCTCGTAGTAGAGCTGGGCGTTGTAGATCTCGTCTGCCTGGTTGAAAAACGGCACCTTGCGGAGGATCGGCGCGCCGAAATCGCCTACGTCGATCTCGACCTCGCTATCGATGAGAGCAGCGTTGGCGTAGACGCCTAGACCGTCGAACGGCGCAGGCAGGAAGGTGAAGTCCTTCTGGAGGCTGAGCTCGATGCCCTGGACATAGCCATCGCCCGAGTTCGCGACGGTCTCCTGGAAGTAGGTGTCGTAGTGGATGCCGTTGAAGTCGAAGTCCTCGCCCTGGTTCTGGATGCTGTAGACCGCGTTCTTCAGCTTCTTGTAGAACGCGCCGACCGTCACAGCGCCCGAATTGTCCGGGAAGTAGTAGTCGAGCGATGCGTCGAAGTTCGTGCCCTCGTAAGGCTTGAGATCGGGATTGCCGATCTCGATCGAGGCATCGAGCAATGTTCCGCCGGTGCAGGTCTGGCCGGGGAGCACCGGCGCCGCACAGGTCTCGCTCACGACGATCGTGGTGATCGGCGCGAGGTCCACATAGTCCGGGCGGCCGATATTGGTGGTCGCCGAAGCGCGGAACAGCCAGTCCTTGGCGATGTCCCAGCGCATCGAGATGCCCGGCAGCACGTTGGTGTAGGAGTGCGTGTGCGAGACGTCGATGATGTCGCTGGTCGCGAACGGCAGGCGCGATTGACCAACCGGAATGCTCGAATCTCTGTTCGCCGCGGCGACGAAGCCCTGCGCCGAGATGTCCTCGTCGGTGCTTTCCACGCGCACGCCGGCAATCACGCTCAGATCGTCGGTGATGTGATAGTTGCCCATCACATAGGCGGCGAGAATGTTCTCGTTGAGCGAGTAGTCGTTCTCGATCGAATTCGCACGCGAGGAGGGATCGTCGTAGAAGAAGTTGCCGGGGTTCCTGAAGAAGTAGTCTTCGTAGCCCTGGCGGCTCGGCGCGATCAGGTTGAGGCCGGGAACGAGCCCGAACGGATTGCCGCGGCCGTCTGCGAAGTTCGAGGTGAGGCCCGGGGCGCTGTTCAGGAGATAGGTCTGTCCGGTGAGCGGGAAGTAGCGGTAGTCGGTGTCGTTGACCGACTTGTCGCGGATGATGGCCTTGGCGCCGGTGCTCAGCTCGATTGCGCGGCCGCCAAATTCGCCCGTCCAGGTCAGGTCCACATTGCCGGTGTAGGCTTCCTCGAGAACGTCGGAGGAAACGCCGCGGAACGCAGTGATGCGCTCGAAGCCGGGATCCATGAAGGTAAGGCCGCCCGAAACCGTCGTGTCGAACGCGGTCGGCCGCGCAAGACCATCGCCGTCAACTGTAATAGTAATCGCTCCCGGCGACACGCCCGAAGCCGCATTGGCGGTCACCCCCGTCGACTGGAAGTAGCGCTGATAGGGGTTCACCTCCTTGGCGGTCGTGTAGTTGAGGTCAGCCGTGATGTCCCAGCTGTCGCTGAGCTTGTAATCCCCTCCGAAAACAAGCTGCTGCACCGGCCGCTCCTGCAACTCGGAGCGCGTTTCCATCGATGACGTATAACGCTGCGCGAAGAACTCGTTAGGGCTTGTAGCGACCCTGGTGCCCTGCGTGGTGAGCGTGACCTGCGGGCGGTCGCGGTAGTCGTTGTATTGCGTGAAGTAGTAGCGGACCCACGCCTTCAGATCATCGTTCGGGCGCCATTCGAGGTTGGCGTTGATGCCGTAGCGCGTCTTTTCGCCGATCGACTGCGCGAAAACCATCGTGCCCGGGAGGTAGTAGTGGGCGGGGAGGCCAGCCGTGCCGTTACCGAACAGTGCGGATGCGGTGTACTGCTGCGAGGTGAATTCCTTGTACCAGTACTCGCCGCCGACGAAGAGCGCGAACTCCTCGTTGTCGCCGAAGCGGCGGCTGTAGGACAGGTTGGCCGAGTAGATGTTGTTGTCCTGGTTGAAGTCGTTGACGCCATATTCCATGCTGGAGCTGAAATAGCCGTTCTTGTAGTCGAAGCCCGAGGGCGTGACGATGTTGATCGTGCCGCCGATGGACTGGGCGTCCATGTTGGGCAGCGTCACCTTGTGGATTTCCACGCGGGAAAGAGCGCTGGAGCTCAGGACGTCGAGCGGCGCCGCGCGGCCGGATTCCCCGTCGGTATCCGAGACCGCGATGGTCTGGCCGTTCATCGTGACGTTGTTGAGGATGGGATCGATGCCGCGGATCGAGACGTAACGGCCTTCGCCCTGATCACGGATCAGGTAGACCGAGTCGAGGCGGCGCAGCGCTTCGGCGATATTCTGGTCCGGGAGTTCGCCGACATCGTCCGCCGAGGACACATCGACGAGATTGTCGGAATTGCGCGCGATATCGCGGGCGTTGGCGAGGCCTGCGCGGAAGCCGTTGACGACGACCGTTTCATCGGCGGCCGCTTGAGTGGTGGTGGTTTGCGTGGCGGTGGTTTGCGGCGGGCTCGCCTGCTGTGGTCCGCTTGCCTGCTGCGCGATAGCGGGCGCCAGCATGCCAAGACTGATGGCCGAACAGCTTGTCAGAGCCGCGAGCTTTGAAAAAAGTTTCACAATCATCTCCCCTGCGTGGACCCCGTCCCATGCGCAGCGTGAGTGCGCGCAATGGTGAAGACGCAGCGCGATCGGCTCGTGAGTGAAGGTTTTGCGAAGTTGATTTCTTACGCGCTAAACCGTGGCGCGCCCGCCGATCTCTGCCTAGAAGGCCACCTCGCAGCGGGACTCAAACCGACTCGACATGAAGACCGATTTGTAAAGGCGGCCGGATGGTTCACGTGCGCAGCTTCGCTTTTTTGTTTGCCGTTGCGATCTCAGGCTGCGCGGCTGGCGCCGGCCCTTCTCCGGAAGCAACTGGAACGCTGTCAGTCGAAGCCGTGCGTGAAACCGTTCCCGTTGCATCGCCGGGCGATGCGGCGGACGATCCAGCCGTATGGCGCAATCGAGCCGATCCTTCGAAGAGCCTGATCGTCGGGACGGACAAGGAATGGGGTCTCAACGTCTATGATCTTTCAGGCGCCCTGCTTGCCTCGGCGCCCGCGGGCAAGGTCAACAACGTCGATTTGCGTGCGGATGTGCTGATCGAAGGCAAGCCCGGCGTGCTCGTCGCGGCCAGCGACCGCAGCGACGATCCGAACGGAGAGATTGCGCTTTACGCACTTGAGTCATCGCCGGCCGGCTTGCGCCGCCTCGCTCACCTGCCCGTAACCAGTGATGGCGTTGGCGAAGTCTATGGCTTCTGTCTGTGGCGGCGCACGGCCGATGAAGTGTTCGCCTTTATACCGCACAACAATGGCGATGTGCGCCAGTACGCACTCGACCTGTCGCACTCCACGCCGACCGCCACACTCGTCCGGGATGTCAAACTCGGCAGCAAGACTGAGGGCTGCGTGGTCGATGACCGCACAGGCATCCTGTATGTCGCCGAGGAGGAAAGTGGCGTCTGGCGCATGAGCGCGGCGCCAGAGAGCAAGGCCGCGCCGACGATGTTTACGGCTGTCGATGGCGCACGCCTCATCCCCGATGTCGAGGGCTTGGCCATCATTCCCGAGGGCGACAAGGGCGGATTCCTGGTTGCGTCCAGCCAGGCCGACAGCACACCCGCCGACGACAGCGCTTATGTTGTCTATGATCTGGAGAGCGGCCGCTTCGTGCGCCGCTTCAGGGTCGTCGGCGCCGGCGGCGTTGATGGCGTGACGGAGACTGACGGCGTCGAGTTCGCCCCAGGTGATTTCGGCTCGCCCTTCAACGAAGGCGTCTTCATCGCCCAGGATGGCGACAACGCCCCGGACAACCAGAACTTCAAGCTGGTCCCGGGGGGAGCCCTGAAGCGGATGCTCGGGACGAAATAGTGGTCAGCCTACGCCTTGGCGCGCTGCATCATCCAGTCGTGGAGTTGATCGGGCGCCATGGGGCGGCCGAAGCGATAGCCTTGCGCGTACTTGAAGCCGATCTCTTCGAGGCAGGCTTGCTGCTCCGCTGTTTCGATGCCTTCGGCGAGAATCTCGAGACCCAGCCGGCGCGACAGAGCGAAGGTGAGGCTCGCGATCGCCTGCGATGACGGATCGCTGGTGATATCTGTGATGAATTGCCGGTCGAGCTTGAGCACGTCCACCGGCAGGCGGCCGATATAGGACAGCGAAGAATAGCCGGTGCCGAAATCGTCGATCGCGATGCGGCAGCCTAGATTCTTGAGCGCGCGCAGGTTGCGCTCGGACAAGGCGAAGTCGCGGATCAGCGACTGTTCGGTGATCTCGATCTGCAGCGAGGCAGGCGGCAGCTGTGACCGCCCCAGGAGATTTACGACCAGGGGCACGAGGTCTTCGCGCTCGAGATCGCACGCGGCGAGGTTCACCGACACATACTTGCCCTGCCCGATCTTGCCGAGCCTGTTCAGCCATTCGGCGGACCGGCGAACGCCGAGCGCGAATATCTCGAAGGAAAGGCCCGACTGCTCTGCAAGCGGTATGAACTCGCCCGGCGACACGGGCGCGCCCTTCTGGTTCCAGCGAGCGAGAGCCTCGAAACCGGCGCAGGCGCCGCTGGACATGTCGACCAGCGGCTGGAAGGCGATGTTCACCTCGCCGTCCGCAAGCGCGCTGCGCAGGGCGGCGATCATCTCGATCCGGCCGCGGGCGTCGCGAACCATCTTGGCGTCGAACTGGACAATGTCTTCACGGCCATCGACCGCCGCGAGCGACATGGCTGCGTAGGCCTGATCGCAAGTCATCGTCGCATCCGACCCGCGCTCTATGGGCGCCGATCCAACTGCAAAGCGCGCTTTCAACGACTGGCGGGCGACCGAGAACTGGCGGTGGCCGAGGCTCGCGATAAGGGCTTCCTGGTGCGTGTCCGGCTTGACGATGACGCCCAGCACATCTTCGGCGTAGCGATAAACAGTTGCCGCGCCACGATCACCCGTCAGCGAAGCTGCGATCTCGCCCAGCAGACCGGTCGCCATCGCCTGGCCGAAGGCGACCAGGGTGTCGGAATAAGAGACCACGCGCAGCAAGGCGACGTTAGCGCCATCGGCCCCATGCTCGGCCATGTCCCTCAGGAGAGAATTTCGGTTGGGCAGGCCCGTTGTCTCATCCCAATAGGCGAGCCGGTCGAGGCGTTCGATCAAACCGACGTTCTCAAAGCCGACGGCGATGTTGGCGGCGAACACGCGAAGGAGCGCTGAGTCCATCGCATCGAGCGGCTTGGCGTGATCGAGGGACGCCACAAATCTCTGGTCGGGCGGCGCATCGACGGAGAGCACGAGGGGTCCGTCCGTGGAAGACAGATTCCGCCGGATCGCCTCAAGCGTTGCTGCCTTGAGCTCGCTACCTTCGGGCAGGTCGGAAAGATTGCGGCCGATATAGCTGGACAGCCCGCCGACGCCGCTGACGATCCTGGCATTTCCGGGAACAGGCTGGTCGGTGGAGGCGCAGATCAGTCCATCGCCTTCCACGCCGCACAGGCTCGCGATCTGCAGAAGCACGCCCTGCGAGAAGCCGGCCAGTTCACGTTTCTGGAACAGCTGACTGCAGCTGGCGACGATCATCTCCAACCCGCGGCGGCTGCGCTCGATAGTCTCGATCTGCTGGAACGAACGCAAAGCAGAAGTCATCGACGTGATGAGCCGGGTCTGGGTCAGCTCGCTCTTGGCGCGGTAGTCGTTGATGTCGTACTCGCGGATTACATCGAGTTCCGGCGCATAGCCGGGCTGGCCGGTGCGAAGGATGATGCGCACGTCGGACAAGCCCGCGTCACGGACCCAGCGGGCGAATTTGAGACCGGAGTCATGTTCTTCCATGACGACGTCGAGCAGGATGACCGCGATATCGGGATGGCGAAGGAGTTCCTGCTGGGCGTCCATCGAGCTTGTGGCCTCAATGAGATCCAGCGGCCGTCCGAGAAGCTCGGTGTGCCCAAGGACGAAGCGCGTCACTGAGTGAACTTCGCTGTCGTCGTCCACGACGAGGATTTTCCACCGCGCGCGGTCGGGGCGGGTGGCCGGGCTAGCAGTATCGTCTTCGATGATCGCTATGTCGTCGGGAAAAGCTTCAGGCTGCGGCTTGAGCGGCTGCATAATAAGTGCGCTCCGTGGTTTCAGCGCTCGCTATTTCCGCGGGCGCCTTGTTGGGCAGGGTGAGGATGAAGCGCGCGCCCTTACCGGGCTCGGACTGGACGCTGATCTGGCCGCCAAGCGGGCCGCTGACGATCGACTTCACGATATGAAGGCCGAGGCCTGAACCGCCCTTGCCGTCCTTGGTCGTGAAGAAGGCGTGGAAGATGCTGGGCATGACATCGGCGGGAATCCCGCTCCCATCATCGGACACGCTGATCTCAGTGAAGTTGGGCCCCAGCCGGCGCACGCCGACTTCGACCTTGCCCGCCGGCCGGTCGCCCAGGCCGTGCTTCAGCCCGTTCTCGACAAGGTTGGTGATGACCTGTGACAGCGCGCCAGGGTAGGACTCCATCACGGCGCCCGATGCCTCTCCCAACTCGATGCTGAACGGCGAGCGCTTGAATAGCGGCGTCAACGTCTGCACCACGTTCGCCAGCACATCGTCGAGGTGGAATTCCCGGCGCCGGCCGCTGGTCTGGTCGACTGCCACCTGCTTGAACGAACCGATCTGCTCGGATGCGCGCGTGAGGTTGCGCTGGATCAGCGACGCGGCGTCTGCGAGGCTGGCGGCGTGACGATCGAGAACCGAACGCAGGATGCGCTCCGAGCTCAACTCCTTGCGGAGCGCCTTGCACTGCTCTTCGAGCGAAGAGGAGACAGCAAGCGCATTGCCGAGCGGCGTATTGAGCTCATGCGCCATGCCGGCGACCATCGCGCCGAGCGAAGCGAGCCTGCTGCTCTCGGCAAGCTCCACTGTCATCACGGCATTGGCGCGCAGGCCGTCGCGGAATACCAGCAGGGCCTGGCTCATCTCGCCGATCTCGTCGCGGTCGTTGGCGGCGGGGATTTCGGTGTCGAGCTTGCCGCTGGCGAGATCGCGCATCGCCTGCGTGATCGCCTTGATGCGGCGGCCGATCCTGAAGACCAGAAGCCATGCGCCGCCGGCCAGAAGCAGGATTGCGCCGATACTGACGAGGAGGATCAATCCGCCGGCCTGGGCGGAAATCCGGTCCAGCGTCTTCTGCAGGTTGTTGTAGGCGATCGTACCCTCGGCATAGACGATGGCTTCGACGTTGAAGAGCGTGGCCTGGAGCGCCCGTGTGTCCAGCGGCCCTGGCGCTCCGGAGCTGATGCGGGTTTCGACAGCGGCAAGCGCCGCCTCGAAGGCTGCGAGGCCTTCAGCTTCCTTCGGCAGCAAAACGTGCTTTCGGTATTGCGCCAGTTCCTTGCGAACACGCGCGATGGAACTGTCCGCCTTTGCGCGATCAGACGCGTCTCCGGTGGCGGCGTAGCTGTTGGCGTATTGGACAACGCCTTCGACGCCGAGCGCCTCGCGAACGGAGAGTAGTATGATGCCTTTCGGCTCCAGCGCGGCCTTGTCGGTCATGGCGCCGGCCTTGATGGCGCCGAGGAGCGTGTCGAGTGCTTCGGAGACGCCGGCGCTGTCGACTTTCGCGAACGTGGCGATGTCCTGCACCGGCCGGCCGGCGCGATGCATCGCCAGGACCGGCGCGACGCGGGCGATGTACGCCTTGACGTTCGCCTGCAGAACGGCTTGCGCTTGGCGTTCCTCAGGCGTGGCCTCCGCAAGCGGATAGGAATTGATCGACAGCAGGGCGGCGCCGGCGCGCGAGTACAGTAGCCCGGCCTGGGAGTCCTGGCCTTTTGCCACCAGCCTGCCGTAGTCGTCGATGAAGCCCGCCAGCCCGCCGAGCGTGATGTAGTTGCGGTAGACGCGCTGTTCCGCGGAGGCTTGGTCAGCGAAGCTGCGCCAGGAACCGATGGCGTCGTTCGAGGATGATCTAACGCCGCCCAGTGCGAGCACGACTGCGATCGCCGACAGGAAGAAAATAGCGATCGCGAGAAGGCTGAGACGAACGAGAGAGAATGGCTGCTTGCGGACGTCCGCCATGCTGTGGCCCCCATCTACACTGGCTAAGTGGCGTAGCTGCGATGGCCGTGAATGTACGGATGCTCGGAGAATACCGTCTTAACAACGCAAGGTATTTTGCCGGGAGCGTTAACAACGAGATGTGATCCGGTAACACTCGGAGGCCTATGCCGCAGCGAGCCCCTGCGCGGGCCATCTCATCATGCCCTGCACCATCGGTAGCGCGGGCCAGATGCGCGGAGAGGCGATGTTGTCGACGCCCGCGGTGGCGAACTTCAGCGCGAGATATTTTGTGACCGCGCCCTCGACGAAGATGCGTGCGCGGCCGGCGTGGGCCTGCTTCACCGCTTCATTGACCTTCGCCATCAGCGCCGGGATTGCGATGACCGGCCCCGATGTTACGCCGGAGGTCGGCACGGCAAATCCCACGGCAAGGGGCCGGGAGTGGACGAGCCCAGCGACGTCCGGTTCGTCCCATGCCGCGCCGATCACGACATTCGGCACGCGGGCTTTGAGAATGCCGACGATCTCGTTGAGATACATCCGCGGAAAGCCCGACGATACGCCCGCGATCTTGAGTATACGATAGCGGTGCAGGGCCGGGTCCAGCCGGTCGATCGTCGCCAGAATCCGCGCGCGCGACGAAAGGTTGGCCAGACTGGCGACATGCACGCTGGCGCCGACCAGCGTTGGTCTTTGCGCTGCGAACAGGTCGTGCAGCGCCTGCTCGGCAACCCACAGGCCTGCCTCGTCGATCTTCACGAACTGGTTGGGATGAAGCGCACCGTTTTCAAACTGATAACCCGGCACACGCACGCCATTGTTGCTGGAATACGCCGCTGCGAACCAGTAGGAGAGCGCCTCGCGTTTGACATCCCAGACCGGCTCAAATCTCCAGTCCAGCCCCGGTAAACCGGTCTTTTCGTCGTGACGCGCCGGCCCCGGCGCGAGGACGTCCAGATCGCCGAAGCACGCGGCAATGTCGTGCGCCGGCATGACCTGCGCCACGCCTCCGAACTTCGGCGCCGGCGATTGGCCGCCTCCGAGAAAGAAGGCGTTGAGGCCGTGGGTCAGCTGAGCCGTGACTGCATGCGCATCCGGGCCGACGGCAGACCCGAGCACGACCAGAAAGCCGCTGTCTCCACGAATGAGGAGATCGGACCCGCTGATCCGGCGCTGCAGGAATGCCTCGGCCGTGTCCTGGATGCGCGATTTCTGGTCAGGCCAGCGATCGCCATAAGCTTGCTTGATGTCGTTGAGCTCGACGAAATGGAGCTGGGCGACATCGATCGTGCTCCGCCCCTGCGCCATCGTGCGGAGGCGGGCGACCAGGTCGCCCAGATCAGCCTTGGATGCGGATTGCCCAACCGCCATCCGTAATCTCCTGCATCGGCACAGCAGGCTGAGGATGGAAGGTTTCGAAAATCCTAAGGCGGTTGGTCACAAGGTTGCGCGAGAGGTTCGCAACGCAGGCTTGAGAGCGACGCTGCCCTTCACCGTTGACCGACCCGGCGCGCCATTCGCCGATTTGTGCTGGAACGATCAGATTTTCCCGGATTTGTTCGTGCAACCGTGACCTCCGGAGCTTCCATGAAAACGCGCCTGTCAGGAATTGCAGTTGTCTTGCTCGCCTCGGGCGCTGCGCACGCGCAGAAGGCGCCGGCCGATTTCTGCACCGGCGGCGAGATCGCCGTCTTGCGGCTCAGCACGCTCGCCCAGGGCGGATCCCGCGCCGGGTTTGACCGGGCGGTCAGCGACCAGCTGGCCTGGTATCGAACTCATGACTTCAAGCAGAACCACATCTTGACTGCGCCGGTTATCGTGCAGGATGAGAGCTCAAAGCAATGGTCGGTCTCCGAGACCGAAATTTTCAGCCTGCACATCAATCCGCCGCCGATCGACGCCGTGAAAGCCGACGATGGCTACCGTGCATTTGTCGCGGAGTTCCGGACGAACTCCGCTGTCGCCTCGGAACGGACGATCTGCCTTCGGGATCCAGTAAAGTAATCCGGCGCGAACTCGCCAAAAGCAATCATTCGCCGGGCGCGACAAAGCGGTATCCGACGCCCGGCTCGGTCAGAATGCGTTCCGGCTGATCGGGACTTGCCTCTACCTTCTGCCGGAGGTGGCGGATGTGGACACGCAGCGCCTGGACGTCAGCGTCGCCGGTGTCCCAGGCCTTGTTGAGCAGATGGCGGTGGGTGAGCACCTTGCCTGCGTGCAGCACCAGCTCGTGCAGAAGCGCATACTCGCGAGGCGTCAGCCTCGGATCGGCGCCGCTCACCTTCACGATGCGGCGCGCGAGGTCGACTGTCAGGCGGCCGTCGTCATAAACCGGCGGTCCGCCCTGCATCTGGACGCGGTGGCGTAAGGCTGCCCGGACACGGGCCATGAACTCGGCGACGCCGAAGGGCTTCGACACGAAATCATCGGCGCCACTGTCCAGCGCCATCACCTTGCGGGGTTCGTCGTCGAGCGCCGACAGGACGATGACGGCAGGCGCGCCTGCCGCCCGGACTGGTTCGATGAGGCTGATGCCGTCTCCGTCCGGGAGGCCGAGATCGAGAACCGCGAGATCGAAGCGTGTCGCCGAGGCGAGCTTTTTCGCGTCTGCAACGGTGGCGGCCTCCTCGACATCGAAGCCCTCCGCCACCAGCGCCGATCGCAGAAAGCGGCGGATCGGCGCTTCGTCGTCCACGACGAGTGCGTTGAGTTTTCTTGGCGACGAGCGTTTGGGGTCGGCGGCTTCCGTCATGTCGCAGCCTTCGCCGGAAACTCGATCGAGAACAATGCCCCAGTCTGGGCCCCTCCCCGGTCCGCGCGATTCCGCGCTGAGACCGTTGCGCCCATGAGCCCCGCGAACCCTTTCACAATGGCGAGGCCCAGCCCTGTGCCGGCCGCCGACGATCCGCCTCGTGTGAACCGCTCGAATATCCGTAGCTCATCGCCAGGAGCGAGGCCCGGACCCTCATCCAAGACCTCGAAGACAACGCCGGCGCCTGCACGCTTCGCTGCAAGGAGGACATCGCCGCTTTTGCCGTGCATGAGCGCGTTCTCGATCAGGTTGAACAGGGCCTGATCGATCAGCGTGGCGTCGGCCATCACCATGGGCAGACCGGGCTCGACATGGAGCTGCAGGGTCCGCCCTTCCGCCAGCTTCTCCGCTCGCTTGACGACTGTGGAGGCGATTTCGGCTGGGTCGAGCGGCTCGATGTGGGCCTGGATGCTGCCGGCGTCGAGGCGCGTCATGTCGAGCAGCTTCTCGATATAGCGCTGCATGCGCGCCGATTCCTCCTCGATCGAGGAGAGGAGACCATCGCGCGTTTCCGCATCGTGCCGGTCGCCATAGGTGCGCAGGCTCGAGGCGGCGCCGAGGATGCCGGCGATCGGCGTCCGCAGGTCGTGTGAGAGCGACGCGAGCATCGTGCCGCGCAGGCGTTCGGCTTCCGTCTCCACCCGGCTCTGTTCCAGCGCCTGCGCTATGTGCGCCCGCTCAAGGGCCGTTGCGGCCTGGTCGCCCATGGCGGCAAGGCGTCGCCGCTCGCCGGGGATGAGTGGGGTCTCGCGGGCGACACCCACGACGCCGGCGATAAGACGCGACGTGCGCAGCGGCAGGAAAAGCCAGCGCGCACCGGGCAAGGTGTCGGCGCCGCGGCCCGTGGCCTCGCCTTTCTGGAGCGTCCAGCGCGCCGCCGCCCAATCGTTTTCGGTGAGCGCCCGCTTGATGGCGAATGTGCTGGCTTGGCGAATATCTTCGAGGCCGACGCGCGCAAGCACCACGCATTCGGCATCGAATGCGCGAGCAGCATAGCGGGCGAGCGCAGATGCGGCCTCTTCCTCGGTCGTTGCCGAGGTCAGCATCCGGGAGAGGCCGAACAGCTCGCGTGAGGTTCTAGCCTCGGATCGTGCGGCGAGGGTCTGCTGACGGGCTCGTGCGGCCAGCGCAGAGATGACCAGGGCGGCGCCGGAGAATGCGAGAATGGCCAGCACGTTGTCTGGGTTGACGATGGTGAAGGTGTAGCGCGGGTCGGTATAGAACCAGTTGAATGCCAGAGCGGATGCGAATCCCGTGATCAGTCCTGCTACGAGGCCGCGTGTCAGCGCACTGATGAGCACCGCGGCCAGATAGACCAGCGTCAGGTTGGAGACGCCGAGCCAGACATCGAGCGGCCACGCAACGAGCGTCGCGCCGACCGTCATGGCCAACGCTTCGGCGACGCCGCGCGATGTGAGGGCCGGCCATGGGGAAGCAATCGGGAAGCGGGCCTTGCCTGCCTGCTGGACCGGCTCGGGCACGACCTCGATAGGAATATTGCCTGAGCGGTCTATCAGTTGGCGCACGACCGAGCCGAAAGCCGCCTCGAAAAGGGGCGATCGGCGAGCCTTGCCGACGATGATTTGCGTGACGTTCTGGTCGCACGCATAGGCCAGCAGCGTGTCGGCGACGCTGTCGCCCGGCAGGGTCGCGGTTTCGGCGCCGAGGCGTTCCGCAAGGCGCAGCGTTTCGGAAAGGCGGATGCGGTCGACCTCGGTGAGGCGTGAGCTGCGCCCGGTTTCCACATGCACGGCCATCCACGGCGCCTTGCTGCGATCAGCGATGCGCTTTGCGTGGCGGACGACCTCGGGGGAGGCCTCGCGTTCGTCGACACAGACGAGCACGCGCTCGCCCGCCGCCCATGGGGCATTCTCGCCCTGAGCCTTGCGGTGGCCGCGCACCTGCTCGTCAATCGTATCCGCAGCGCGGCGCATGGCGAGTTCGCGGAGCGCGGAAAGATTGCCCGGCGCGAAATAGTTCTGCAGCGCGCGTTGCGCCTGGTCCGGCGCGTAGACCTTGCCTTGCTGCAAACGCTCGATGAGTTCGTCCGGCGTCAGGTCGATCAGCTGGATTTCGTCGGCCCGCTCAAGCACGGCGTCCGGTATCGTCTCGCGGACCCGCACGCGGGTGATGCGCGCGACGACGTCGTTGAGGCTTTCGATGTGCTGGACATTGAGCGTCGACCAGACGTCGATCCCGGCCCGGAGAAGCTCGTCGACGTCCATCCAGCGCTTGGGATGGCGCGAGCCTTCGGCATTGGTGTGGGCAAGTTCGTCAACCAGCGCGATCTCGGGCTTGCGCGCCAGAATGGCATCGAGGTCCATCTCCTGACCGCGGCGGGGGAGGATTTCGAGGCCTTCGGTCAGCGCCCGGGTTTCCTCGCGGCCGTGCGTCTCGACTATTCCGGCGACGACATCGACGCGTTCGGCGCGCTTTTTCCGCGCGTCGGACAACATTTCATAGGTCTTCCCGACACCGGGTGCGGCGCCGAGATAGATCTTCAGTTGGCCCCTCGTCTCCGCTCTGGCCTGTTCGAGCAGCGCATCGGGCGATGGCCGGCGCTCCTCAGCGTCATTCATTGTGGCGCGGGCGGATGGAGGTCATCGAGAGCAAGGTTGAGGGCAAGCACATTAACGCGTGGCTCTCCTATGAAACCCAGAGATGGCGCCTCGACATGCTCGTCGACAAGGCGCTCAACGATATCTTCAGGCAAACCTCGCGCCGACGCTACCCGGGCGGTCTGGAAACGCGCGGCGGCTGGAGAAATATGGGGATCGAGGCCCGAGCCCGAAGCCGTCAGAAGGTCCGGCGGGATTTCGCCTGCAGGTTTGCCGACGCGCTCCGCCTCGGCCTTGATCCGGTCGGCGAGCGCCTGGGAGGACGGGCCGAGGTTCGAGCCGGCGGAAGACCGCCCGTCATAGCCCTTCCCCGCCGCCGAAGGCCGGCCCCAGAAATACCCGGGCTTTGTGAACGACTGGCCGATCAGGCTGGATCCCACGACCGCGCCATTGCGCGTGAGCGGCGAGCCGTTCGCCTGATGCTTGAACAGGCCTTGGCCGATGCCGGTCATCGCAAGCGGATAGACGATGCCGAGCAACAGCGTGAACAGGATCAGGAGAACAAGAGCGGGGCGGATGTGGGACATGGCGCTTCCTCACGCAAGGCCGATGGACGACACGACGAGGTCGATCGCCTTGATGCCGATGAACGGGGCGACGAGACCGCCCACGCCGTAGATGGCGAGATTGCGGGCGAGCAGCTCGCCGGCCGGCGCCGCCCGCCATTTCACGCCCTTGAGCGCGAGCGGGATCAGGGCCGGGATCACCAGCGCGTTGAAGATGATCGCCGACAGGATCGCGCTGTTGGGCGAGGAAAGCTGCATCACGTTGAGCGCCTGCAGGCTGGGATAGATCGTCAGAACCAGCGCGGGGATGATCGCGAAATACTTGGCGACGTCGTTGGCGACCGAGAACGTGGTGAGCGAGCCGCGCGTCATCAGGAGCTGCTTCCCGATGGAGACAACTTCGATCAGCTTGGTGGGGTCGCTGTCGAGATCGACCATGTTGCCGGCCTCGCGCGCGGCGGGCGTGCCGGTCTGCATGGCGACGCCGACATCGGCCTGCGCGAGCGCGGGCGCATCGTTGGTGCCGTCGCCGCACATCGCGACCATGCGGCCCGCCGCCTGTTCCTTGCGGATCAGCCCCAGCTTGTCCTCGGGCTTGGCCTCGGCGAGGAAATCATCGACGCCTGCCTCTGCCGCGATGGCCGCAGCGGTGAGCGGATTGTCCCCGGTGATCATCACGGTGCGGATGCCCATGCGGCGCAACTCCGCAAAGCGTTCCTTGACCCCGCCCTTCACGACGTCCTTCAGGTGAACGATCCCGAGAACGCGGCCATCTCGCGACACGGCGAGCGGCGTTCCGCCTTCGCGGCCCACCTTGTCCGCCGCCTTGCGCACCTCCGGCGATACCTCCACGGCATCCGCCCGCGCACGCACGTGGACGATGATCGCGTCCACCGCGCCCTTGCGGATGACCGCGCCATCGGCATCGACGCCGCTCATGCGGGTGTGGGCGGAGAACGGAAGGAACTTCGCCTGCCCCATGTCGCGCCCGCGCATCGCGAAGCGCTCCTTGGCCAGCACCACGATAGACCGGCCTTCCGGCGTCTCATCCGACAGCGACGCCAGCTGCGCCGCATCGGCAAGATCGCGCTCGTTGACGCCCGGCGCCGGAATGAACGCGACCGCCTGCCGGTCGCCCAGCGTGATCGTGCCCGTCTTGTCGAGCAGCAGAACGTCCACGTCGCCAGCCGCCTCGACCGCCCGGCCGGAAGTCGCCAGCACGTTGAACCGCACGAGCCTGTCCATGCCCGCGATGCCGATCGCCGACAGCAAGCCGCCAATGGTCGTGGGGATCAGCGCGATGAACAACGAGGCCAGCGCGACTGCGCTCACAACGCCGCCCGAATAAGCCGCGAACGCCGGGATGGTCGCGACGGCCAGAACGAAGATCAGCGACAGGCCCGCGAGCAGGACGCCCAGCGCGATCTCGTTCGGCGTTTTGCGGCGCGAGGCGCCTTCGACCAGCGCGATCATGCGGTCGAGGAAGGTGCTCCCTTGGATCGCCGTCACCTTTACCACAATGCGGTCGGACAGCACGCGGGTGCCTGCCGTGACGGCGGACCGGTCGCCGCCGGCTTCGCGGATCACCGGCGCGCTTTCGCCAGTGATGGCGCTTTCATCGATAGTCGCGACACCTTCGATCACCTCGCCGTCCGCTGGAACGAACTCCGTTGCGATGATCTCGACCAGATCTCCGAGTTGAAGATCGCCCGCCGCAGCGGCGGGCTGCGGCTTTCCGTCGATGATCCGGCGGGCCGTGAGTTCGGAGCGAGCGCGCCGCAGGCTGGCAGCCTGGGCTTTGCCTCGTCCTTCGGCGATACCCTCGGCAAAGGTCGCAAACCACACCGTCAGGAACAGCCAGAAGGCGATCTGGCCGGCGAATACTGCGCCCTGCTCTCCGGTTGCGATGTCGCGTGCGAACAGGATCAAAACATAGATCGCGGCGAGTTCAGTGGCGAACATCACCGGGTTTCGCCACAGCTTCAGCGGCGACATCTTGGCGAAGGCGGCCAGCGCCGCATTGCGCAGGATGCTCGGCTCCAACAGCGAGATCGGCTTGGTGGTCATGGGGACATGCCTCAGTTGAGCGTGTTCGCGGTGGCTTCGGCGACCGGACCAACCGCCAGCGCCGGCAGGAAGGTGAGCGCGCCGACCACGACGATGACGAAAGCCAGAAGACCGATGAACAGCGGTCCGTTTGTCGGGAACGTGCCGGCCGACGCCGGCGCGATGGGCTTCGCCGCCAGGCTGCCCGCGATCGCCAGCGCCGGGATGATCACCATGAACCGGCCGATCAGCATCGCGGCTGCGTGCATGTAGGTATAGAAATCCGTGTTGACGGTGATGCCCGCAAACGCGGAGCCGTTGTTCCCTGCGGTCGAAGCGAAGGAATAGAGGATTTCCGAGAACCCGTGCGGTCCCCCGTTGAGGACGCCGGACCTTCCCACCTCGGTCGCGGATGCGATCGCGGTTCCCGCCAGGATGGCGAGCGGCGAAGCGAGGATTGCCAGCACGGCCAGCTTCACTTCGCGGGATTCGATCTTCTTGCCGAGATAGGCAGGCGTGCGCCCGACCATCAGCCCGGCGATGAAGATCGTCAGGATAGCAAAAAGCAGGATGCCGTAGAAACCAGCGCCGACGCCGCCGACGATCACTTCACCGGCCAGCATGTTGATCAACGGGACCAAGCCACCCAGCGCCGTGAAACTGTCATGCATCGCGTTGACGGCGCCGCAGGAGGCGGCTGTTGTGACCGCAGCGAAGAGCGCCGAGCCGGAGAGGCCGAAGCGAACCTCCTTGCCTTCCATGTTGCCCATGCCCGGATCGACGCCGGCCGCGGCGAGCGCAGGCCCGACCTGTGTCTCGGACCAGTAGGCGACGCCGGTACCTACGACGAACAGCAGGCCCATCGCGGCCAGGATCGCCCAGCCCTGGCGTTCATCGCCGACCATGCGACCGAACATGATCGTCGTCCCGGCGCCGATTGCGAAGATCGACAGCATCTGGATGAGATTGGTCCAGGCGTCCGGATTCTCGAACGGGTGGGCGGAGTTGGCGTTGAGGAAGCCGCCGCCATTCGTGCCCAGCATCTTGATCGCCTCCTGCGAGGCGATGGGACCGATGGCGATATCCTGCCGGACGCCTTCAAGAGTTGTCGCCGGCAGCGAGCCGGCCACCGTCTGCGGGACGCCGGAGGCAATCAGATAGACTGCGAACAGGATCGAGATCGGCAGCAGCACGTAGAGCGTGGCGCGGGTCATATCGACCCAGAAATTCCCGATCTGTCCTGTGCCCTTGCGGGCAAAGCCACGCGCGAAGGCGACCGCGATGGCCATGCCGACGGCGGCCGACAGGAAGTTCTGCACGGTAAGCCCCGCCATCTGCGTGAGATGGCTCATCGTTGTCTCGCCAGAATAGGCCTGCCAGTTGGTGTTGGTGACGAAGCTGACCGCCGTGTTCATCGCGACGTTCGCCGGCACCGGCCCGAAGCCTTGCGGATTGAGCGGCAAAAGGTGCTGGAGCTGCATCAGCGCGAACAGGGCCAGTGTCGCCACGAGGCTGAACACGACCAGCGCTCCGGCATAGCCCTTCCAGTCCTGCTCAGCGCCCTCCTTCACGCCTGCGAGGCGATAGAACCCGCGCTCCAGGGGCGCGAGGACCGGCGAAAGCCATGTCTTCCGCCCCTCGAATACGGCGGTGAGGTAAAGCCCCATCGGCCGCGCGATCAGCGCGACCAGGGAGACGAACACGAAAATCAGAACCCAGCCTTCGAGTCTCATGTGCTGCGCTCCTCAGAATTTCTCAGGGCGCAGAAGCGCGACAAGGAAGAAGACCAACAGGCTGGCTGCCAGCGCAGCCCCAAGGACAAGATCAAACGACATGGCCTGCCCCTAAACCTTGCCGAGCGCGAAGATCACGGCGCCGAGCGCAGCGAACGCCGTGACCATGAATGTGAGTGCGAGAAGAGTTGCGACCACGCGAACCTCCGGACCTATCGAAGGCGAAACTGGCCGAAGCGGGATTAAGGGGCGAGGGGCCGGAACGCGCCCCGAGATTAAGGGCGCATTAAGTGAGGCAAACCCTGGCGGACATACAGAAAGACCGGCCACGGAGCGTGGCCGGCCTCTGTTCGCGATCTGCGTTGATGACTTAGGCCAGAACCTTCTTCAGCGCGGTGGCGGCGCGGTCGAGTTCCCAGTCTTCGCCGACGCACATGCGGGTCCAGTTTTCGTAGCCAGCCCATGTGCGGCCGACGACCATGACGCCTTCGGCGGCCATCTTCTCAGCGAACACCTTGTTCGGCATGCCGACATCCATGAAGACGAAGCTCGCCTGCGGATTGGGCGCGTAGGGGCGGCCGGTCGCCTTGACCATTTCGAGGAGCCTGGCGCGGCCCGCCGCGAATTTCGGTTTCATCGCGGGCACAAATTCCTTGTCGTCGAGCGAGGCCATCGCGGCGACGAGGCCGAGATGGTTGACGCCGCCGAGGCGAACGGCGCCGGCGAGATCCTGCGCCAGCTCCTTCTGCGCGATACCATAACCGATGCGCTGGCCGGCCATGCCGTAGATCTTGGAGAAGGTGCGGCCGATGATGACGTTCTTCCCGTCACGCACGAGGCCGGTCATCACGTTGCCGGCGTAGTCATCGCAGAGGTCGAGATAGGCTTCGTCGATAAAGACCGGCGTGGTGGGCGTGGCGTGGGCTTCGGCGAACGCCTTCAGCTTGGCGGCGCTGACCATGTTGCCGGTCGGGTTGTTGGGGTTGTTGACGTAAATGCCGGTGGTTTTCTTGCTGACCTTGGCGGACATCGCGTCGAGGTCGATGCCGAACTCTTTCGTCAGCGGCGTCTCGATCACGTGGGCGCCGTAGGTCTTGGCGGCGCGCGGCACGCCTTCATAGGTGGCGACAGAGGTGACGAGTTCGCCTTTGCCCTTCTGGGAGATCATCTCGCCATAGGCCTGGAGGATGGGAGAGGATCCGTTGGCGATGAATACCTGGGAGTAGTCCACGCCCTCGATCGCAGCGATCTTCTTCTGCAGGTCGACGGTCTCGGCGTTGGCGTAGCGGGCCGTGAGGGTGAGCACCTTGCTCATCTCGTCTACCGCCTTTGGCGAGGGGCCGAACGGGCTTTCGTTAGAGGCGAGAATGGCGGGACCCTTGGGCGCTGGCGGCGTTGCTGCTGCAGGCGTGGGCGCGGCCGTTGCGGTGGGAGAACAAGCTTGCGCGAGAGCGGTTACGCTGACAGCTGCAGCGCCAACGCCCGCGGCCTTTAGCCAGGCGCGGCGTGCGTGATTGATTGCATCCGGTCCGCCATCGGCGACCGCGCGCAGAATGCGTTCGGGGATCTTGATGTCTGCCAGGTTCTTCATGGGCCAACCTCCAATGGCGCGGGGGAGCGCGTGATGTCTGGCCGGGCGATCCTCAGAACGAAATCTCGCCTGAAGCGGCGCGCCCGATTCCAGAGTTGTTTCCGTTACGGACCTCACCGCGCGGCTGGTCAACGAAAGGATATGACATTCGCTTCTTATCTTCTTCCCGGGCGTGCGAATGCCGAAGCGCGCGGCGCCGCCGCTGAAAATCCGCGCGCGCAAAAATGCAGCGCCTGCTTTTCAGTCAGAGGAAATGCGAGTGACCAGAGAGCAGTGCGGCGCGCGCTGAGTCATAGAGTACGAGCTTCATCAGCGCGCTTCGAGCACGCGTGGCTCTCCGAGTTCGCGGACGAGATGGCGCCGCGAGCGATGTGGTCATGCTTAACGTCACGCTCGTCCGGCGCCCGGGCGATGGTCGCGGCGTTTGGCGCTCGCGCTCAATTGATGAGCAGCGCTGACTCTGCTGGATGGTTCGCGGGCAAGTGCGAACGAAAACTGCGCAAACAGGTGGTCGTTGCGTCCGCGGCCCTCGCCGATTGACGAGCGATTGGGCGAACGCGCCCAATCGCTCGTCAGGCACAGAGAGATTTTCCGCTCTTTTTGCTCTCGCAGCTTCTGCCTTATGGTGCGCTGCAGCAGACCTGTCATAGTTCGGTTCAGCGATGGTCAAACATGGCATCGGGCGGCTGCGTGTGCAGTTCCGCCTTAAAGGTATTTGTATTTTCGAAGTATAGACGACAAATCATTTGGCAGAAAGCTGATTCTGACCTTGGAAAGACTGTTCTGTCTCGACCTGTGACCGACTGAAATTCCTTACTCCCCTTCACGGATGGCCGGATTTGTTCGGTCTTTTTCTTGGCGGGGTAATCCATGAAATCGCATCTTCTCTACTCTCGGCTGGTGACGGCGGCGGCTCTTGCGACGCTTGGGGCGGGTCAGGCGCTCGCCCAATCCGCGCCAGCGCCAGAGGTTCTTGCCGATACGACCGCCGCAGACGTCCCGGTAGACCAGCAGAACCAGGACAAGGCGGAGATCATCATTGTCACCGGCACTCGGGTGACGGGGCTGGTGGCTGCGGACAGTCCGGCGCCGATCCAGGTGTTGGATATCGGCACGCTCGAGGATGTTGGCCAGCCGGACCTGATCCAGGCATTGGCGCAGAACATTCCATCCCTCACCGCGCAGGCCTTCGGCGGCGACACGGCGGCGCTGACGCTCTCTGCAAAGCTGCGCGGCGTCAGCCCCAACCATGCGCTGGTGCTGGTCAACGGCAAGCGGCGGCATGGCACGGCGAACCTCGCCGTTCTCGGGGGGCCTTATCAAGGCGGGGCGGGCGCAGACCTTAACTTCATTCCCGTTGCATCGATCGACCACGTGGAAGTTCTGCTCGATGGCGCGGCGGCGCAGTATGGATCGGACGCCATCGCGGGCGTCATCAACATCATCCAGAAGACCGCGGATTCCGGTGGCTCGATCACGGCCTCAGGCGGCATGTATTTCGACGGCGGCGGCGAGACGGGCGACCTCACCGGCAGCGCGGGCTGGAAGCCGTTTGACAACGCCTTCGTCAACTTCGCGTTCGAAACCAAGTTCCATGATTTCTCATTCCGCGGCGATTTCGATCCGCGTGTGGTGGACGGGCCCTGGAACACTGGCCTAACCAACAGCCCGGCGCGTAGCTATCCGCAGATCTTCTCGCATCCCGATTGGCCGTATGTGAACCGCATTGCGGGTGATCCGCAGTACCGGCTCAATGTCGGGACTTACAACGCCGGCATGGACATTTCGGACACGCTGCACATCTACACGTTCGGATCGTACGGCTTCAAGAAGGCGCAGGCGCACGAGAACTTCCGCCTGCCCAACGTGGTCACCGGCAAGCTTGCGACCGACATCCCCTTCCCGCTCGGCTTCGATCCGCGCGAAGGGTCGGTCGAACAGGACTACCAGATCGCAACCGGCATCAAGGGCGAGGCCGGCCCGCTGCGCTGGGATCTCTCGACGACCTATGGCGAGGACAAGGTCAAGATTTCCGTCCTCAACACGGCGAACGCGGACTTCTACAAGGACACGTCCGTGCTCGCGACCGGCACGACGCCTTACATTCCGGGATATAGCCCGCGCAACGTTCTCGCGGGCTCGTTCCACTCCACCCAGTGGACCACGACACTCGACGGCGCCTACGAAGTCGACATGGGCTGGTCCGAGCCGATGACGCTCGCAGCCGGGATCGAGTATCGCGAAGACGGATACCAGCTCGGCGCGGGCAATCCGGTCTCTTACTACAAGGGCGGCACGCAATCCTTCTACGGCTTTGCACCCGTCAACGCGACCGACGCCAGCCGCACATCATCGGCGGTGTATTTCGACGTGGCGGCCAAGCCCCTGCCCCAGCTCACGCTTGATGCCGCCGTGCGCTACGGCGATTTCAGCGACTTTGGCAGCACGACGGTCGGCAAACTCACGGCGCGGTGGGATTTCAACGACAGTTTCGCAGTGCGCGGCACGGCCTCCACCGGCTTCCGCGCGCCGACGCTGGCGGAGGGGTATTATGCCGGCATCAACGTTTCGCCGACCTCCATCTCAGGCCAGCTGCCGCCCAACTCTCCGGGCGCCTCGCTGATCGGCATCAACGGGTTGGACCCGGAGGAATCGACAAACTTCTCGATCGGCTTCGTCGCCCACCCGATCCCGCGACTTACGGCAACGCTGGATGTCTACCAGATCTCGATCGACGACCGCATCGTCGGTTCCGGCTCGCTGCTTGGCGCATCATCGAACCCGGCAAGCCTTGTCTCGCCCTCGGTCGTCGCGGCGATCCAGGCCAACGGCGTGATTATCGATAGCTCGATCTTCTCCAACCCGAGCTGGAGCATCGGCGCATCGGTCTTCACCAACGGCCTCGATACCGAAACCAACGGCGCGGATTTCGTGTTGACCTATTCCTCGGATTTCGGCGCCTTCGGCGATGTGGACTGGACGGCCTCCGCCAACTGGACCGACACGGAGGTTACCCGGATCGCCCCACCCCCGTCGCAGCTTTCGGGCGGCGTGGTGCTGTTCGATACGGAGGCGCTCTCCAACCTGCAGACCACCTCGCCGGAATACCGCGTGATGGCAGGCGCGATCTGGGCCCTCGGAGACTACTCGGCCAACCTGAAGGCCACATATTACGGCCAGTCCTGGGGCATGTCTCTCGACAGCTTCGGCACGCCGACCTACCGCAAGACGTCCATCGATCCGCAGCTCATCCTTGACCTGTCGCTGAGCTACGCGGTTGGCGATTCCTGGGACATCACCATTGGCGCCAACAATATCACCAACGAGTACCCGGACGAGATCAACGCGCTGCAGCGGGCGCACAGGCTTGCGCAAAACTCCAACGCCTATGTGACCAAGTATCCGAGCTCTTCTCCCTTCGGGATCAATGGCGGCTACTACTACAGCAAGCTCACCTACAGCTTTTAGGGCCGTGAATTGTGCGACGGGACGCGCGCGGCGCCGGATTTCACGGCGCCGCGGCGGGTTGAGGGATCGTGCAGGGCAGCTCTGCTTGCCGCGGCGGCTGCCCGGGCATGACGTCGCCACATCGCAGCCGATTCCGGCGCGCCGCGCTGCGAGACAAGCGTCAGCAGGAAGACCAGCGTGACAGTAAACGAAATTGCATCGGCCTTGTCGCATCCAGACCAATGGATGGCGCCGCCCATGACGGACATGTGGCTTCTGGTGCTGTCGATGCTGGGCGCCGGGCTGTTTGCGGGGTTCGTCGCCGGCATGTTCGGCATAGGCGGCGGCTTTGTGGTGGTTCCTGCGCTGGCCGCGGTGCTGAGCGTGCTGGGACAGGGCTCGTCCACGTCCAACGTCATGCATGTGGCGATCGGTACTTCACTGGCGACGATATTCTTTACGTCATTACGGTCGGTACAGGCTCACGCCAAGCGCGGTGCAGTGGACTGGAAGATCCTGAAGGGCTGGCTGCCCTGGGTGTCCATCGGCGTGATCGGCGGCGTCGTGCTGACGGGCATGATGGATGGCGGTATGCTCAAGATCGTGTTCGGCGTCGGCGTGCTGCTGATGGGCATCCACTTCATCTTCCCGCTGCTGGCGAAGAAGAAGGCGGCGGAAGAGAATATGCCCAAGGGGCCGATCCGGATGGCGCTCGGGTCTTTCCTTGGCGCGTTCTGTTCGCTGCTCGGCATTGGCGGCGGCACGCCTGCCGTGCTGATCATGACTTGGAATGGTGTCGGCATTCACCGGGCCGTCGCCACGGCGGCCGGGTTCGGCACGATCATCGCGATTCCCGGCGCGATCGGGAACATGCTGATCGGGCTCAACACGCCCGGCCTGCCCTTCGGCAGTGTCGGCTATGTGAACCTCATCGCGCTGGGCGCCATCACCGCCATGAGCATCTTCACCGCGCCCCTCGGCGCCGCGGCCGCGCACAGCCTTGATCCGGTGAAACTCAAGCGCGTGTTTGGCGTCTATCTGATCGTCACCGCCGCCTTCATGCTGAAGGATTTTGTGCCGCATTTCGACTTCGGAACGCGCGCCCTCTAATCATGCAGTAATTGGACGGAGCGCCTCGACGCTGCGTCAATGCCGCAAAGCGGCAGCGCAAATGCTGTCTGGCGGGGCGGAAGGTTCTGCGTCAATCTTCCAGCGCGCCGACAGAAGCGCAGCAGAACCGGTGGAAACCCCATGGAAAAACTCAGCTCCGCTTCGCGCGAAGAACGCACCTTTGACGCCATCGTGGTCGGCAGCGGCATCAGCGGAGGCTGGGCGGCGAAGGAGCTGACCGAGAAGGGGCTCAAGACGCTGGTGCTCGAGCGCGGGCGCGATGTGAAGCACGGCAAGGACTACAAGACATTCGGGATGAACCCATGGGACTTCCGCTATTACGGCGGGCGCACGCCGCAGGCGGAGATCGACAAGCATTATTTCAAGCAGGTGCGCACGGGCTACACGGTCAACGACGCGTGGAATCATTTCTTCGTCAAGGATGACGAGCATCCCTATACCGAGAAGAGCCGCTTCGACTGGATCCGCGGCTATCAGGTCGGTGGGCGGTCGCTCACCTGGGGACGGCAGAGCTATCGCCACAGCGATCTCGACTTCGAGGCGAACGCCAAGGAAGGCGTCGGCGCCGACTGGCCGATCCGCTATGCCGACATCGCGCCGTGGTACGACCATGTCGAAAAATGGATCGGGGTCAGCGGCCAGAATGAAGGCTTGCCGCATCTGCCGGACGGGCAGTTCCAGCCGCCGATGGAAATGAACGTCGTCGAGAAGTCGTTCAAGGGAAAGGTCGAACAGCGCTTCCCGGAACGCCGCATCACGATGGGCCGCACGGCTCACCTCACCCAGCCGACGGATGAGCAGAAGAAGCTCGGCCGCGGGACATGCCAGGCGCGCAATTTGTGCATGCGAGGCTGTGCGTTCGGCGCGTATTTCTCCTCGAACGGGGCGACGCTGATTGCGGCCGACCACACGGGCAACATGACGCTGCAGCCGAACTCGGTGGTCACGGAGATCATCTTCGATCCCAAGGCCAACAAGGCGACAGGCGTGCGGGTGCGCGATGCCGAGACGAAGGAGGAGACGGAATACTACGCCAAGGTGATCTTCGTTTGCGCCTCTACGCTCAACTCCGCCCAGCTCATGCTGATGTCGGCGAGCGACCGCTTCCCGAATGGCTTCGGGAATGACTCGGACCAGCTCGGCCGCAATGTGATGGACCACCATTTCCTCGTCGGCGCGCAGGCGGACATCGATGGGTATGACGATCGGTACTATGCCGGGCGCAGGCCGACGGGCATCTACATTCCGCGCTTCCGCAACCTGAGCGATCCCAAGACGAAGCAAAAGGATTTCACACGCGGCTATGGCTATCAGGGCGGCGCAAGCCGCACAGGCTGGCAGCGGCTCGTCGCCGAGATGGGCTTCGGCAAGGAGATGAAGGACGAGATGGAGGAGGCGGGCAACTGGACGATGGGCATCACCGCCTTCGGCGAGATGCTGGCCAACCCGAACAACCGCGTGACGCTGAACAAGAATGTCAGGGATATTCACGATCTTCCGACGCTCACCATGGATGTGAAGATCGGGCAGAACGAGCTCAACATGCGCAAGGACATGCAGTCCTCGGCCGTCGAGATGATGGAAGCGGCCGGGTTCAAGAATGTGAAGGGCTTCGACCGCACCTACGCGCCCGGGCTTGGTATTCACGAGATGGGGACCGCCCGGATGGGCAGGGATCCCAAGACGTCCGTGCTGAACTCGTGGGCGGCGGTTCATGCCTGCAAGAACGTCTATGTGACGGATGGATCGTTCATGACGTCTGCAGCCTGCGTGAACCCGTCGCTGACCTACATGGCGATCACGGCGCGCGCGGCGGACCATGCCGTGACATCACTGAAGCGCGGCGAGATCTAGGAGAACGCCATGATGGATAGACGCGAACTTCTCAATCGTGCAGCCCTGCTCCTCGGCGGAGCGCTTTCATCGGGAACGGTCGCCGGTGTTCTGGCCGGATGCGTGTCCACGCCGCAAGGCGACACAGCCGCTAAGACATTCCTCACCGCAGACGAGATGCGCATCGTGACCGCGATGTCCGAGCAGATCATTCCGCGCACGGACACGCCCGGGGCAATCGACGCCGGCGTGCCTTCCTATGTCGATCGGATGCTGGCGGGATATTACACGGACCGCGAGCGCGATATCTTCCGGCAAGGGATGCGGTCGGTGACGACCGATGCGGCGGAGCTTGCGGGAAAGCATTTCGTCGAGCTGTCTACCGAGCAGCAGGTCTCGCTGATGAAGGAGTATGACCGACTCGCCTACGACCAGAACCGCCGCGTCGCCGCCGATCCGAAACAACCGCCGCACTTCTTCCGGCTGGTGAAGGAGCTCACGATTGTCGGCTACTGCACATCCGAGCCCGGTGCGACGAAGTTCCTGAAATATGCGGCAGTGCCTGGGCCGTATCGCGGAGACATTCCGTACGCCGAAATCGGCAAGGCGTGGCAAAGCTGATCGGCGCGACCTCGAACCGCAAGCAAGGTTGAGATCAGCGCCGATCGTAACGCTGGATTACCAGTGGTGTGTGCACAGCCCGAGCAGAAGAATGAAGGGCAGCGGCACGCCGAGGAAGAACAACAGAACCGAGCGCATGTCAGACGCCTCCCGGAGGTTTGGTGCCTGCGGGAGCTACATAAACGCCGCGCACGCGAGATGCGAACATTTCCCAACGAACATTCTTGTCGCGGTGATGCCCGCCTGAATGCGCGCCATAGAAGGCTGCAACGGCGCCCACGAGCAGCGATGCGGCCGAGATGAAGGCTGCGATGACTGACCATTTGCGAGCGAGTTCAGCACGCGCTTCCGTTGCGCTGGGATCATTGTCAGGGGCCTTGGCGCGTTCCTGCGCCGCTGATTGATCTGCGCCCCGCTCCACGACACGGCTGACGCTGGCGGAAATCTGGTCCTGCGGGGTGCGTGCAGCAGCTCCAAGGCCGCCGATGCCGACGAACGCAATTACGCCCGCGGCTAGAACGCCTACGGACCACGTCACCAGTCCATGCAATCCGTCGCGGACATCGACCTCATGCTCGCTTGCGCCCGGCGCGCGAGCGCGCAGACGTGCGGTCGCATAGCCGCCGATGAAGAACGCCGTGACCTGGACCCAGAGGAGGTAGAGCCCAGCGGCGATTGCAAAGGCTGCCGGCTCCATTCCCTCTCCGTCATACGGCGAGGCGAAGCTGAGCCCGAGGGCTGCTCCGAATCCCAACAGGATCACACCTACTGCCGTGGCGATCGACGCCCCGGCGAACACTGCGCCCCACTCCACATTGGAGCGTGGAACGCCCGGTTCTGGTCCCGCGACGACTTCCATCAGCGCAGACCCACAAACGAGAGCACTGCCAGGACCACGACGACAAGACCGACAATATAGATGACGTTGTTCATGTGCGACTCCGATCAGGGCCAGAACACCGGAGACGGAAAGAGGTTCCGTGCAAACGTCTCTCAGTCGGCAGCCGGCCGGCGGCGGAGCGCTATGGCTGGCAACTTTTGCGCGGTTGGGCGTAACGCTACGTAGCGTCAGGGCGCGTTAGCGCAGCTCCAGTATCTCGATCTTCCTGAACTCGATCGGATTGCCCTCGCTCTGCAGGCAGATCCAGCCGCCATCCATCATGAGCTTGCCGCCCGCCGCCTCCACGAGCGGCTTCGAGTTCGCCATGTTGCCTGTGGGATCAAGCTGGACCTGCGAATAACGGATCGTCTCGACGCCGTTGACCTTCTGGACCACCTCCCCGCCCGGATGCGCCTCGATCTCGAACGTCGCCCACACACCATTCGGCCCCGCAGGCGTTTTCGAGTTGATGCAGTGGGTGGTGATCAGCTTGCCGTCCATGACGACGTTCGTGCCCGGCGAGCATATGTTGCCGTTGAAGCGCTCCTGCCCCGGCGCCGGCCCCAGGATTTGGGCTTCGACCGAGACCGGGAAGCTATCCGCCACCGCCATGCTCTTCGGGTCCTGCGAGAAGATCATCACGCCCGAATTGGCGATGGCCCAGGCCGGTGTGTCTGACGGATGCGCCTCCAGAAAGCGGTACTCCATCCGGAAGCGGTAGGCTTTGAAAGGTGTCTTGTAGAACAGATGGCCGAAGCGTTCGCCGAATGCGTCGTAGCCGTCATAGGAGACGACGATCGCGCCATCGCGCACCCTGAATGTATCCTTGTAGTTCTCCCCGAAAGGGAACCCGCGAATCTTCGGCGTCCAACCGTTCAGAGTCTTGCCGTCGAACAGCGGCCTCCATCCGCCTTCGCCGCTTTGCGGCAAACCTCTACACGATGCGCAAAGCGCGATGGCCGTAACGGCAACGAGAAGCGCCCTCATGCAACCCTCCCGGCGGGCCTCACGCCCGTGGACAGGCCGGATGAGCCGGTCCAGACTTCAATCCTAGACCACGCGCACACCGCTGGCGAGCAGACCAGCCACGCGCCCAGGGAGAGCATTCAGTGATTCAGGTTCGCCTCTTTCTAATGATGATGCTGCAGCTCGCCATCTGGGGAGCGTGGGCGGCAAAGCTGTTTCCCTACATGGGCCAGCTGGGCTTCGAGCCGTGGCAGAAATCACTTGTCGGCAGCGCCTGGGGCATCTCCGCGATCCTGGGCATCTTCTTCTCCAACCAGTTCGCCGACCGCAACTTCTCCGCCGAGCGCTTTCTCGCCGTGAGCAACGTCATCGGCGGCATCGCGCTACTGGCCTGCGCATTCCTTACGGACTTCTGGCCCTTCTTCGGCGCCTATCTGCTCTTCAGCGTCGTCTACGTGCCGTCGATGTCCGTCTCCAACGCACTTGCGTTCGCGAGCCTGCGCGATCCCGCCAAGCAGTTCGGCACGATCCGCATGGGCGGCACCGTCGGCTGGATTCTCGTGAGCTGGCCCTTCGTCTTCCTGCTCAGCAAGGACGCCGGGCCGGACCAGGTCCGCCTGATCTTCGTGGTCGCCGCCGTCGTGTCGTTCGCGCTCGCGGCCTACAGTCTCACGCTGCCGCATACGCCGCCGAAGAAAGATGCAGCCGGCGCCGATCCGCTGGCCTGGCGCGAGGCGATCAAGGTATTGGGCATCCCCTCCATCGCCGTGCTTTTCCTTGTCACCTTCATCGATAGCGTTGTGCACAACGGCTATTTCATGATGTCGGACGACTATCTGACCAAGCGCGTTGGCGTTGACGCCAACCTTTCCATGATCGTGCTCTCGATTGGCCAGGTCGCCGAGATCCTGACGATGTTTATCCTCGGCAGCGTGCTGGCGAAGCTCGGATGGAAAGCCACGATGATCGTTGGCATCCTCGGTCACGCAGCGCGGTTCACGGTCTTTGCCTTCTTCGCGGACAGCGTGCAGACGATTGTCGCCGTGCAGATGCTTCACGGTATCTGCTACGCGTTCTTCTTCGCGACCGTGTACATCTTTGTCGACGCCGCCTTCCCGAAGGATGTGCGCTCGAGCGCTCAGGGGCTGTTCAACCTTCTGATCCTTGGCGTGGGAAACGTTGTGGCCAGCTTCCTCTTCCCGCCGCTGATCGCGCAGTGGACAGATCCAGCTACAGGCGCTGTCGACTATCGCACGCTGTTCATGGTTCCCGCCGGCATGGCGGTCGTCGCCATCCTGCTGCTGGCGTTGTTCTTCAAGCCGGCGACACGAGCGCCGACTGCCGTTGCAGCCGCTTGATCCTGTTCTTCCGCTCTCGCTCCGGCTATACGGGCGGTTACAAGTCTGACCAACTCTGGAGGATGCCATGATCACGCTGTCACGCCGCCGGATGATGCAGGGCCTTTGCGCTACCGGCGCGATCGGTTCTGTTGCAGCATGCCAATCTCCCATGGGTACTGCGATGAACAGCGACCAGCCCTTCTTCCAGCGCCACAACCTGCCGATCGGCATCCAAGTCTACACGCTCGGCGACCTGCCGAGGAAAGATCTCGACGGCACGATGAAGCAGGTGTCCGGCATCGGCTACAAGACGGTCGAGCTGGCAGGCTATCTCGGCAAGACGCCGCAGCAGCTGCGCGCGGCATTCGATGCTGCGGGCCTCAAATGCACCAGCGCCCACATCGGCCTCGCCAAGGGCACGGCTGAAGAGCCCAAGCTGTTCGACGATATCGGCCGCGTCGCCGCAGACATGCGCGTCCTCGGCTGTACGCAGGTCATCGCCCCAGCCCTCGCGCGGCCCGACGACCTCAAAGCGGCCAGCTATGGTGACCTCGCAAAGGGCATGACCGCGGATCACTGGAAGCGCCAGGCAGCCCAGCTCAACGACATCGGCAAGAAGTTCAAGGCCGAGGGCATCGTGTTCGGCTATCACAACCACAACATGGAATTCTATCCGGTCGCGGGTTCCACGGGCCTCGAGATCATGATGGCTAACTCCGACCAACAATATGTCACCTGGGAACTGGATATAGGCTGGGCGGCGGCCGGGGGCGTCGATCCCGTAGCGTTCTTCAACAAGCACTCCGGTCGCTTTGCCGCCGCCCACATCAAGGACGTGAAGGCCTCGACCGTCACCAACTACGAAGTGAAGATGGACCCAACCGAGGTCGGTTCCGGCAAGCTCGACTGGAAGGCGATCATGCCTGCCGCCTACAAGGCCGGCGTCCGCAAATTCTACGTCGAGCAGGAGGCGCCCTTCGCCTTCGAACGCCTCGAATCCGCGCGGATCTGCTATCAATACCTCAACGCGCTGAAGGCTTGAGGACGTAAATCATGAAGACGATGAAAGGCCCGGGCATCTTCCTCGCCCAGTTCGTGGGGCCGAATGCGCCGTTCAACTCCCTGCCCGCGATTGCGAAATGGGCGAAGGAAATGGGGTTTGTCGGCGTGCAGATGCCGACGACGGAGCCCAGCCTGTTCAATCTCAAGCAGGCCGCAGAGAGCGACGCCTATTGCGACGAGATCAAGGGCATCCTCAAGGACGCCGGCGTCGTGATCACTGAGTTGTCGACGCATTTGCAGGGACAGCTGGTGGCTGTTCATCCGGCGTATGACTCCCTGTTCGACGGCTTCGCTCCAGAGCGCGTGCGCGGCAATCCGCAGGCGCGGCAGGAATGGGCGGTGAACCAGGTCTTGTTGGCGGCGAAAGCTTCGCGGCGGCTGGGGTTGGATGCGAGCGTGACGTTCTCGGGTGCGCTGGCGTGGCCCTATCTCTATCCGTGGCCGCAAAGGCCTGCGGGCCTGATCGAGACCGCGTTCGGTGAGCTGGCGAAGCGGTGGAAGCCGATCCTCGATGCCTATGAGGAGGCAGGCGTCGATCTCTGCTACGAGATCCATCCGGGCGAGGACCTGTTCGATGGGACGACGTTCGAGATGTTTCTCGACCGCGTGAAAGGCCACAAGCGCGCGAACATCCTGTTCGACCCGAGCCACTTCGTGCTGCAGCAGCTCGACTATCTCGAATACATCGATCTCTACCACGAGCGGATCAAGATGTTCCACGTCAAGGACGCGGAGTTCAATCCGACCGGGCGGCAGGGCGTCTATTCCGGCTATGCGCCTTGGCTTGAGCGCGCGGGGCGTTTCCGTTCGGTCGGGGATGGGCAGGTGGATTTCAAAGGCATCTTCTCCAAGCTCGCTGGTTATGACTATGAAGGCTGGGCCGTGCTGGAGTGGGAGTGCTGCATCAAGCATCCCGAGGATGGCGCGCGCGAGGGCGCGGAGTTCATCCGCAACAACATCATCCGCGTGACCGATCGGGCGTTCGACGATTTTGCCTCTTCGGGTACGGATGAGAAAGCCAACCGACGCTTGCTGGGGCTCGACCCCAAAGAGCCCAGGCAATGAGGCGGCTGCGCCTCGGCATGGTGGGCGGCGGGACAGGCGCCTTCATCGGCGGCGTGCACCGCATGGCGGCTCGTATCGATGATCAGTGGAAGCTGGTTGCGGGGGCTTTCCAGTCTGACGCCGCCAAGTCTGTCGCGTTCGGCAGGTCGCTCGGCCTCGATGACGCGCGCTGCTATGGCGATTACAGCGCGATGGCCTTGAGCGAGCAAGCGCGTGCGGATCGGATCGACGCTGTCGCTATCGTGACGCCGAATTCCACCCATGCGCCCGTCGCCCTCACCTTCCTGGCGGCGGGCATTCCGGTGATCTGCGACAAGCCGCTGACGGTGAACCGCAAGGAAGCGCTGGTGCTGTCCGAAGCAGTGGCGCAGGCGGGTGTGCCGTTCGTGCTGACGCACAACTATTCCGGCTACCCCATGGTGCGGCAGGCGCGGGCGATGGTGGAGGCGGGGGAGCTGGGCGAGATCCGCGTGGTGCACGCGGAGTATGCGCAGGACTGGCTGGCGAGCGATCAGTCGGGCAACAAGCAGGCGGATTGGCGGGGCGACCCCTCACGCGCAGGGCCCGGCGGGGCGCTGGGCGATATTGCGACGCATGCGTTCCAGCTGGTGGAGTTCGTGGCGGGGCTGGTGGTGAAGAGCGTGGCGGCGGACGTGGCGACGTTCGTGGCGGGGAGGAAGGTGGACGACAACGTGAACGTGATGCTCCGCTTCGGCGGGACAGCCCGCGGGATGCTGTGGGCCAGCCAGGTGGCGACAGGCGCGGTGAACGGCCTGAAGCTGCGCGTGTACGGCGCCAAAGGCGGGATCGAGTGGGCGCAGGAGACGCCCGAGACGCTGCAGTTCACGCCGCTGGGCGAGGCGCCGAGGATGTATCGCCGCGGCGGGCCGGGGCTTGCGGCGTCGGCGCAAGTGGCGCGCGCGCCCGCCGGGCATCCGGAGGGTTATCTTGAGGGCTTTGCGCAGATCTATTCGGATGCGGCCGAGTTGATCCGGGCGTATCAGGAGAAACGCGAGCCTAGGGGGTTTGCGAAGCTGGCGCCGGGGATCGAGGACGGTGTTCGTGGCGTGAAGTTCATCGAGGCGGCGTTGCAGTCGTCGGGAAACAATGGTGCGTGGACCCCGGTCTGAAGATTGGGACTGACGCGCGGTAGAGGAGAAACGGGTATGGCTCGCATTTCGAAGATTGGTGTTGCGGTTGTCACGCTGGCGTTTGCGGCGTGCAGCCCCGCCGCCCCGCCTGCAGAGCAAGCTGCTGCTCCCGCCGTTGCTCCGGCGCCGGCGCTTGAACCATCTGGCCCTAACACGCTGACGTCCGCAGAGCAGGCTGCGGGCTGGCAGCTGCTCTTCAACGGCAAGGATCTCACGGGCTGGAAGGGTTACAAGAAAGATGCGCCGGGCGCGGCGTGGGTTGTAGAGGATGGGACGCTCGCTCTCACCGCGGGCGGCACCGGAGACCTGATGACGGCGGCGGAGTATGGGCCGTTCGAGATGTCGCTGGAGTGGAAGATTTCGCCGAAGGGGAATAGCGGCGTGATCTATCTGATCCATGAGGAGCCGGACTCGGTGAACACCTACAACACCGGGCCGGAGATGCAGGTGCTGGACAATGACGGGCATGCGGATGGGAAGATTCCCTCGCACCGTGCCGGCGCGCTCTACGACATCGAGACGCCGCCGGATGGCGTGGTGAAGCCGGTGGGCGAGTGGAACGAGGCGCGCATCGTGTTCACGGGCTCGAAGATCGAGCATTGGCTCAACGGGCAGAAAGTGTCCGAGTCTTCCTATGGCGACGAGGCGTGGAAGAAGAAGGTCGCCGCCTCGAAGTTCAAGCAATGGAAGGGCTTCGGCACGTACCCGGGCGGCCACATCGCGCTGCAGGACCATGGCGACAAGGTCTGGTATCGGAATATCAAGATCAAGAAGCTGTAGCCTCTGGCAGAGGTTCTCGGCTTCATTTCAAACATCGATCGCGGTCTCTCATTCAGGCCAGCTGGAGCTGCCTGGGATGCCTCCCGCTTTTCCCTCTCGGGCCGCAGCGGGTCGGTGGCCTCCTTAAGGAGGGCCGGGGACGCAGGATGGCCCTGCGTGTGTTGGGCATCCGCCATTGCTGGCGGCTACCGGTAGTTCGAAGGAAAGCGCAGCATCCTGCGTCCCCGTGGTCGTTGTGCGCCGGCTCAGAGCAGGAAGGTGTTTCACTTCCCTGACGTGAACCGCCGGCGGCGTGCAGGTCATGGCTGTTCACGGCCACGATCCCGGAGATGACCCCCCGCTTTTGCAGCTTGTGACCGCACTCACGGGGCTAGAGATGTTTTTCCATCTCTCACGCTCAACCACATCGCCACTGCGCCGTTGAACAGCGATCGACTGCCCTCCATGCAGAGGCGACACACGCATTATCCCTCAGGTTTGGAGCATGCTGGGGAGATTATTTTTCCCACCACCAGTATGCGACTCTGTGAAGTGAGCAGTTTCAATGAGTTGGGTGTGCTCGATCGTCTGAACTGGCCGCTCATACTGGTAGAAAGAAATGCAGCGCTCGGACCTCTTTGTGTCCTTGGTGCATCACTTGGCCTGCCGTGCCGACACGTTGCGCTGAAGCCTTGGCGAAGGCGGAAGTTCCGGAGGAGCGTAGGCAGGTGGTCTTGGTGAGAACGCCTGGGCGGTGGGCGTGGTGGGACAAGTTTTCAACACGAAGACACCAAGGGAGACACAAAGACACGAAGTTCCCCTCAGTCGCGTGAGGCGCAGTGCGGGGCGTTCGGAGGATTCAAACACCAAGGTCACCAAGGATGCACCAAGAACACCAAGTTCCCTCATCCGCGCTGGTTGAGGTTTTGCGCCGACAGCGCCAAGGGAGCGCCGGGCGCCTGCCCGGCTCTTTGGTGCGACGAGTGACGGCGTATGTGTTGAAGCGCTGGCCGGGCGGGCGCCCGGCGTTCCCTTTGCGCGGGCGGCGCTTCGGCTGTGAGGTTGTGGTTGTTGCTCGGCTGGCGGCTGCCCCCTCCGTCTCGCACGCTCCGCGTGCGATCCACCTCCCCCACGCTTTGCGCGAGGGAGGAAAAGAGCGCTACAGCTTTCCGTTGTCCGGGAAGACGAGTTTGAGGCCCATGGTGTCGAGGACGCCGCGGATGTGGTCGATGGCTTCGGGGGTCGGGCCGGGATAGGGGCCGGTGGTGAAGGGGTTGTTGCCGGGATAGCCGATCTGCGTCCAGCCCTCTGGGGTCGTGTAGTAGGCGCCGAGGGTGAGCGAGCGCATGCGGGTGAAGAATTCAGCCGGCTTTTCGAGGCCCGGCTTCACCTTGTCCTTGAAGGCGATGTCGTCGGCGATCGATTTCTGGATCTCGGGCGCGGCCTTGTCGAAGGTGGTCTTGCCGCGCGTGTTTGCTTCGGTGTCGAGCCAGGCGAGGCCGGGGATGATGAGTTTGCGCTGGGCCTGTTGGTCGGGATAGGGCGCGCTGACCCATTCATCGACGAAGGCCTGGACGCCGACCTGGGAGGCGGAGGGCGCTTCGCCATCGGCGGGGAGGATGAGATCGGCAAGAGCGGCGGTGGTGGCGAGTTCCTGCTTCGTCAGCGTGAGCGGCCACGGGACTTTCGGCGCGGCGAGGTTTGGATCCTTGCCATATCCCTTGGCGGTGATGGGCGGAGGTTCGGGCCAGGCGAGGCCGGAGAATTTCTCTCCGCAGGCCGCCAGTTGCCCGGCGGCGGTTGCGGCCGCGAGCCAGCGCAGGGTGGTGCGGCGGTCGACCGAGACGAGGTGGGCGTTGCGGATGGTGGTGTTGATCAGGTTTGCCATGTTCCCCTCCCCTACAATTCGCCGGACTTGAGACGGCTGGCGATCTGTTCGGAGTTTCGCATCGCCATCGTCAGGATCGTGATCGTCGGGTTCTTGTGCGCCTTGGAGGCGAAGACGGAGCCGTCCGTCAGGTAGAGGTTATCGACGTCCCAGGTCTTGCCATAGGAGTTGGCGACGCTGTCCTTGGCATCCGAGCCCATGCGGCATGTGCCGACTTCGTGGATGATTTCGCCGCCGGTGGAGATGGCGTCTTTCGGCGCGCGGATGTCTGACGTGATCGTGCCGCCCAGCTTGTCGACGAGGGACTTCACGGCGTTCTGGAAGTGGGTGACCTGGTTGAGTTCGTGCTCGGACCATTCCCAGTTGAAGCGCGCGACGGGGATGCCGTACTTGTCCTTCTTCTCCGGGTCGATCTCCATGTAGCACTTGGCGTTGGGGATCATTTCGCCGCGCTGGGTGAAGCCGAAGCGGGCGCCGTATTTCTTCTTCACCTCGCCGCGCAAGCTCGAGCCATAGCCGTCATAGCCGCCGAAGCCGCCTATGCCGGGCTCGCCGAAGCCGCCGCCGATTTCCATGTGATAGCCGCGCGTGAAGGTCGTCTTGCCCTCGGCGACGTTCTTGTAGTCCCAGAAGGGGATGTAGGCGTGCAGGCCCATGGCGCCGTCTTCGTTGTAGATCGGCCGGCCTTCGAGTTGCGGGAAGTAAGCCGAGAGGCTGGAGCCGACCGTGTCCATCAGGTTGCGGCCGACCTGACCGCTGGAGTTCGCGAGACCTTCGGGGCGGCCATTGGGTTTTGAGTTGAGCAGCATGCGGGCGGTCTCGCCCGTGGAGGCGGCGAGGACGACGACGCGGCCTTTTGCTTCGCGGTGCGCGCCGCTGGCCTTGTCGATGTAGCGCACGCCCGTGGCCTTGCCGGTTGGGCCGAGGATGACTTCGTAGACCATCGCGCCGGTCTGGATGGTGAGCTTGCCGGTCGCCATTGCCCACGGGATCAGCGAGGTGGTGGTCTGGAAGGCTGCCCCGATGCCGCAGCCACGGCCGCAGGGGGAGGCCCAGTAGCAGGCCTTGCGGTTGTCCATGTCCTTGGTGAGCACTGCCCGGCGTGCGGGGACGACGGGGATGCCGAGAGCGTCGCCGCCGGCTTTGACGAACAGTTCGGGCACGCGGAATTTCGGCGGGGTGTGGAGGACGCCGGGTGAAGCTTTCGGATGGTTCTCGAGGCCGAGATTGTTGCCGTAGACGCCGACGAGCTTTTCCGTCTTGTCGTACCAGGGCGCCATGTCTTCGTAGGAGACGGGCCAGTCGACGCCGTGGCCGTCGCGCGTGTGGGGCTTGAAGTCGTAGGGGCCCATGCGGAAGGAATTGCGCGCCCAGTGATTGGTACGCCCGCCGAGCATGCGCGAGCGCCACCACATGAATTTGGAGCCCTCGGCGGAGGTGTAGGGTTCATCCGGAATGTTCCAGCCGCCATCGATGGTGGCGTCGTAGTAGCCGAATTCCTTGTCGGGCGTGCCCTGGCCGCGGAGGGGCGCGTCGTGTGACAGGTTCAGCATGGCGGCTTCGGAGGGGTCGTAGTCCCTGCCCGCTTCGAGCATCAGGACGGATGCGCCTGCCTTGGTGAGCACATAGGCGGCCATTCCGCCGCCTGCGCCGGAGCCCACAACGACTGCGTCGTAATCATCCGCCATAGGCAGCCTCCCGGCCCGGTTTGTCCGGACTCATGCACAAATCAAACTGGGGGCAACTCAAACAGGCGCAGCGGCTGCCGTCGAGGGCGCCGTGAGGTAAACCTTTGTGACAGCTGCTGGAAAGTGGGCTGGCGGCAAGGTCAGGTGAGTACGGGCCCTAGTATTTCGCCTCGCGAATGTAGATCGGCCGCGCGATCAGGAAGAGGATGGCGCCGATCAGGCCAACGCTTTCCGCACAGATGAGGGCGATGCGCAGCCCATCCGCCGCGCCCCAGCCGGAGGCGGAGATCGTATCGCTGAGGAGGCCGACGGCGATCGGGCCTATGCCGAGGCCCAGCACGGCGATGACGAACACCAGGATCGCCGACGTGGTCGGCCGGATTTCGGGACGCACGAGGGCATAGACGCTGCTCAGGGCGGGGCCGTGGGCTGCCGAGCGGATGACGTTGAGGACGCATACGAGAAGCAGAGCCGCCATGACGTTCGGCGCGAGCAGGGCTGCAACGGCGATCGGCAGGGAGACGAGCTTCGCCACTGCGGGGATGATCATATAGACGCCGTATCCGCCTCGCTTCGCCATCGTGTCGGCAAGCCAGCCGCCGAGCAGCGTGCCGATGATGCCCATGATGCCGGTTGTCAGCCCCAGCGCGATGCCGACGAAGCCCACCGGCGTCGTGATGCCCATGACGCCGCCGAAGGTCGACGCCAGCTGTTTCAGTTCCTCGGGATGCACGCGGAGCATGAAGGCGGCGAAGAAGGCGGAGTGGACGAAGTTCACGAGGCCCCCCGTGGCGGATACAACGGTGATGAGAGGAAAGCTCTTGCTCGACGCCAGCTCGCGCAGGGTCGCGACGGCGCCGAGTTGCCAGTCATTGAGCTTGAGATCGAGGCGGATCGGCTCGGCCAGGATATTGATGACCTGCCGGTCGAGATAGTTGATCGTGTTGATGAGCAGCAGGACGCCGAGGAAATATCCCTCACGCCCGCTGAAGGCCGAAGCACGGCTGCCCGCCAGATTCGGCGTCACTGATCCTCTCCCCGCGTCGGACCGATCTTCGCCCAACAAGCGATGGCTTTGCACCAGTCAGCCCTGACCACTATCTCTTAGGGGAAGGAAATCGCGAAGAACAGCCGCACCGCCTGAGCCTAATCCGAAATTGATCGGGCGTGCTAATGTGCTAGAGCCGGATGTGTAATCACGGTTTCGAGGTAGTGCGTGCCGCAAAAGGCGACCAAGGTTCTGGCCGGCGGCCCCAAGAAGCCGCAGCGCATTCCCAACGTGGAGCGCACCGCGACAACGCGCGGCAAGCTGCTCAACGCCACCATCGATTGCCTGGCCGAGCTTGGCTATCACCAGACCTCGACTGTGGTGGTGACCGAGCGGGCGAAGGTGAGCCGCGGCGCGATGCTGCACCACTTCCCGACCAAGGCGGATCTGATGATGGCCGCTTCCGAGCACATAGTTGAGTTGAGACGCGGACTACACGACGATCGCCTGCCCCGAATGAAAGACGACCGCGACCGCTTCCTTCACCTGATCGACGTGCTTTGGGAGGCGTTCGATACGCCGTCTGGCATTGCCCGCGTCGAGATCATGCTCGGCTCGCGCTGCGATCCCGAACTCGGGCCGCGCTTTCGCAAGCTGAACGATGAACTCGAGCTGCGTCACAAGGAGCGCGTCTGGCAAAGGGCGCAGAGTATCGGCGTAAAGGATCGCAAGACGATCCACGCTTTCGTGCAGCTCTATGCGGCGGCGGTGCGTGGCCTCGCCATCGACCGGCTGTCGACGGGATCGAAGACGGACATCAAGAGCGCCATTGCGCTGCTGAAGGAGTTTCAGCTGGGTATGCTGGAGAAGCTCCTGGCCGACGCAAAGAAATAGAGCGTCTGACAAACCGGCTGATCGGATTGCTTCCAGGGCACAGGGCCGGGGAGCCTGATTGCCGCTTCATCATGACTAGTCTACCCTGACTGTTAGCGGAGAAGCATGTTCCGCACCGACGGCTTCACTTGGCCGACTTATACGGATGCGGGCGACGATGCCGCCCGCTTCGAGGAGAAGCCTAAGCTGGTGAAATCCAAGACGCTGCCGAGCGGAGCGCCTCCGGGCGCTCCGCGTGGCTCTATGGCGCCGAACTAGATTCCCTATCGGGTTGATGCCGCGGCGGCGCGAGAAATTGCGCCGCCGCCTGTTTTCCGGGGCTGTCCAAAAAATCACGCACCGCTCTCACGCTTGCGAAGAGAGTCGAGGTGGCGCTGATCCCTACATGTGTTAGGCGTGCCTCGCCATGAAGAAACGCCGGCCGCCCGAACCCCCTTCCGACCTGCCCGTCGGCACAAAGGAAGGACGCCTGTCTGCTCACGCCAACCCTGCCCTGCAGCGGCGGAGCATGCGTTCGGTCGAGAAGCTCATGACGGCCGCGGAGGCCGTGCTGGGCCGCGAGGGATGGGCCGCTTTCACGATCAACGCAGTCGCGGCCGAAGCCGGCATTTCAGTCGGCGGCATCTACCGCCGCTTCGCCAGCAAGGAACAGCTGCTGCGCGCCATCAAGGACCAGGTGCTCGACCGGGCAGACGCCGACCACAAAGAGATTGCCGCCACCTCGAAGGCGAAGAGCCTTGATGATGCGATCGCGCACTATGTCTCGCGCCGGATCGCTTCGCTGCGCAGCTATTCCGGCATCATGCGGCAGATCTTCGAAGGCCAGCAGCGCGACCTGGTGATGGAAGAGCGCGGGCGCCAGTCGATCAATGTCGGCATCCGGGTGTTCCGCTCCGTGATCTCTCCCTTCCGGTCCGAGATCGGGCATCCCGACCCCGAACTGGCGATCGATGCGGCGTTCTACATGATCGTCGGCATCGTGATGCGCCGCGTGCGCTCGCCGATCAGCGATCTCTCCTTCGATCACATCGACTGGAGCGTGCTGGAGAGCGAAATGACGCTTGCGATCACGCTCTACCTGAAGGCTACGCGCCCGGTGAAGAAGTCTCAGGCGCGGAAGTAGGTCGACAAGACTGGCCGCCTTGCTCTCGACGCATGGCAAAGCGAGGCGACGCCCGGCAGGCCGCTCCGGCAGGTGATCGAGACCATGCGCTGGCAGCCGGTAACTGCACCTGAGGAAAGCGGTTCTCGTTCTGCGTTCAAAGCCAATCAATCATACTGCACATTGACCGGTACAAATGAGAGGGTAAATTCGCATTCGCCAGCGGCCTTGTTCTCGCGCGGCCGGGGAAGAGTGGATGACTGATTGGCCGGATGACGATCCAGCAATCCGCATGCGGCACGGGAGGCTGAAGATTCCGGGCTCCGACCGCGATGGCGGCTATGGCTGGATCTCGATCGCCCTGCACTGGCTGGCGGGCGTCGCGATCTTTGTTCTCCTGTTTGCGGGCGATTCCATCGGGACTGCAGGCGAGCCTGCCCGCCGCGTTCATACCACGATCGCCTCGTGTGCATGGCTGATGCTGGCGGCGCGCATTGTGTGGCGACTGGTGGAAGGCCATCCGCCTCCGGCGACGGGTCAGGGGCGCTTCTCGTATGGCGCAGGCGTTGCCGTGCACTATGCCCTGCTGGCCGGGATTGCCCTCATGCTTGTGTCGGGGCCAGTCGCCGGATGGTCTAGCGGCGGCGGGATCGAGGTGTTCGAGCTTCGGATTCCCGGCGCCGAGCCGCGCCTGCCTGAGCTCTACGCGTTCGCGCGCGAGGCGCACATCGTTGGCGCCGTCGTGCTGGCTGTGGGAACAACTGCGCACATCGCCGGTGTGCTGAAGCACATGTTCTTTGACCGCGACAATCTTTTCGATCGCATCATGGTTCCGCCCAGGCGGCGGACTGAAACCTGATCCTGGGGACCGACTCTGGAGCTTTCCATGCGCCTGATGATCCTTGCCGCCGCCGGTTGCCTCGCCGTCGGCCTTGCCGCCTGTGTCAAGTCTCCGGACGTCGTCGCGGCGAGCGATGACTCTACGCCGCCCTTCGTCAACGAACTTGATGTTGGTGAGATCATGGTGCACGTGATGGATCCGCAGGCGCGCCAGTTCTGGGCGGGATGGGGCGAGGAGTATTCCGCTGCAGGCCGCATCGATGTCTCCGCCAGGACGGATGAGGAGTGGAAGAAGGTCGAGGACGGCGCGATCGGCGTCGTGATGGGGGCCAACACGCTGACGCTTCCCGCCTATCGGCGCAAACCGGAAGACAAGTGGCTCAAGCTCGCGCGCGATGTCGCCGACCTCGCGATGCAGGGGCGCGACGGCGCCGAAAGGCAGGACAAGGCGGCAATGGAAATCATCGGCGGCAAGCTCAATGTGGCGTGCGATGCCTGCCACAATACATTCCGGCCTGTTGCGGAAGAAAAGGCGGCGCGCCTGACGCGCCCGTAACGCCGCCAAGGACCTGAATTGCTCTGCTGCTGCGTCTGCGTACCAACGTAAGCGCTTGCCTGGTAAGGCATTTCTGGAAACGTCGGTTCCCTATCTTAGGTAGTCCATACAGTTGTTTTCAGGCGCCTTTTTCATCATATGCGAATTATAGTTCCCCTTGACTCTGTATGTCGCTGTGCGATTTCTCGACTGCCGTTGCGGCGCCTGCCGCCGGTTCAAGAACATCGCCCGCGGCTCAGCAAACATGCGAGCCGCGAGCACTCGGGAGGAGAAGCATGAAACGTTTGGTCGCTGGTATTGCAGCGCTCGCGGCGATCGCCGTCGCTGCGCCTGCATTCGCTCACCACGGACTCGCCAAGGAGTTCGACATGGAGAGGCGCGTGATCCTGAAGGGCAAGGTCACCAAGGTGTTCTGGCAGAACCCGCACATCTACTACAATCTCGAAGTGATGGAGAACGGGAAGCCGCGCACTTACAACATCGAGTCCGTTCCGGTCGCGATGGCGCGCGCTGCGGGTCTCACCGCGCAGCAGCTGCGTAATGACGGCAAGGATGTCGAGGTCGCTGTGCGTCCGGGTCTCAAGGATCCGAACGTGGCCTGGGGACTGCTGCTGAAGTTCTCCGATGGCAAAGTGGTCTCTTTCGAAGGCTTCAAGGAATAGAGCGCGACAGCGCCTCACGGAGGAACACATGAAACGCGCATTGTTGAAGGCAGGCTCGGTGGCCGCCATTGTCGGCCTCGCTGCTGCGGTATCGCTGCCCGTGCTTGCACAGACACCGGCGGCTCAGAAAGCATCGGCCCAGAAGGAAACTACGGTAGCGATCAAGCGGTTGGCGAACGGCAAGCCGGATCTTTCCGGCACGTGGGTCTTCCGCCTCGCCCCGACGCCGGTGAAGGATCCGCGCGGCGTCTGCGCCGGCCCGGCCTGCGGCCGCGACGCCGGCATCGACCCTGGCGCTCCTGCGCCTGCGGGCGCTGCTCCTGCCGGCCCGCGCGTGCAGTTCCCGAACTACAAGCCGGAGCTCAAGGAAAAGATCGCGATGTATAACAAGGAGCAGGTCACCTACGACCCTGCCCTGCGTTGCGGCAATCCAGGCATTCCGCGCGTCGGCACGCCGGACAAGATCATCCAGACACCGGACCAGGTCGTGTTCCTCTATGACGATCTCAATGGCGCGTTCTGGCGGATCATCCCGACGACCAAGGACGTCAAGTTCCGCGAAGACGCGGAAGAAGGTCCGATGGGCGATAGCATCGGCCGCTGGGAAGGCGACAAGCTGATCATCGAGACGCAGAACCTCGGTGAAGATACCTGGCTGGCCGACAACGGGGCGTTCCACACCTACAAGCTGAAGACGGTGGAAGAGGTCAGCCTCAACGCCGCCGGCGGGCTCGACTACAAATTCACCGCCAATGATCCGGATGTTCTAGCCGAGCCGTTCGTGAAGCAGCGGACGCTCGTGCGCAACAACAGGGAGCTTCTGCAGCCGCCGCCGTGTGTCGAGCAGAGCATCGGACGTATGACAGGTATCGAAAGCTATCACCCCAACCCGCGCTGGTAGGGACGCGTTTGCCGCCGCGGCGAGATCATCGCCGCGGGGGATCTTCCCTCAATTAATGCAGGCCTGCCCCACCCATGGGTTTTCTTACCTGGCTCCAGGAAACTGAGTTCGCCCAGTTCCTGGCCTCCGATCCGTATGCCTATCCGGTGCTGCTGTGCTTTCACGCCATGGGCATGGCGACTGTCGTCGGGCTGGTGTGGGTGATGAGCGCGCGCGTGCTCGGCTATCCCAGGGGGCTTACGCTCGAGGCCTTCCATCGCATGTCGACGATCGCGCTGTGGGGATTTGCGGTGAATGCCGTGTCGGGCTTCATGATCTTCTCGACCGAAGCGACACGCGTCATCGATAACGCGGAATTCCTGATCAAGATGGCGGCCATCCTGATCGGCGGGCTTTCCGTCTGGTACATGATGCGCACGGTGCGCGGGCTACGGGCGGACGCCGGCTTTCCGCTCTCGCTGAAGATCACCGCGGTCGTGACGTCGGCCGCCTGGTTCATCGCGATCGTCTTCGGGCGCCTTGTCGCCTACACCATCAAACCTCCGTTCTAGGCGCGCCCCATGGACGATCTTCTCCGCTGGGTCAGGGATACGCCGCTCGGCCACTTCATGCGCGAGACGGGGAATGCGTTCCCCGTCGCAGAGATGTCTCACTTCATCAGCCTGTCGCTGCTGATGGGCGTGATGCTGGTCGTGGACCTGCGCATTCTCGGCGTATTCAAACAGGCGAGCTATTCCTCGGTGCTGAAGCTGATCCCGCTGGCCATCGTGGGCTTTGCGATCAACCTGATCTCGGGCGTCTGCTTCATCGTCACCAACCCTTTTCTCTATTTCACCAACCCGGCCTTCTACTGGAAGCTGACCTTCATCCTCCTCGGCGGCCTCAACGCACTGTGGTTCACTTTCGCGGAACACAGGCTGATCTCCGGCCTGCCGACCGACGCCAGGGCGCCGGCGCTGGCCCGCGTGATGGCTGCCGCCTCGCTCGGCATGTGGACGCTGGTGCTGTTGCTGGGACGCCTCCTGCCGACCTTTGCCCCGGTTGCAGGCGGCTGATGACAATGCGGGCTCGGCAAGCGGTGCGATGTGACCTAGACTCAATGAAGCACGTCAGAAACTGACAACTCGGGAGGTTGTGATGGACCGTCGTAGTGCAGTGATGGGGCTGGCCCTGCTCGGGCTTGCAGCTTTCGGTACGGCAGTGGCCCAGCAGACACCGGCGCGGCCCACAGCGGGCGCATCTGCCGGACCTATCGTGAAAGCGGGCGCGACGCAGAAGCTGACGACGCACGTCTACGCCATCTCGGACAACAGCGTTCCGGGCGTTCCCAACGTCGGATTCGTCGTGGGCTCGAAGGCCACGCTGGTGATCGACACCGGCATGGGGGCGCCGAACGGCAAGACTGTGCTGGCCGAGGCGCAGAAGCTCTCCGCAACCAACAAGCTCTATCTGGTCACCACACACGTTCACCCCGAGCATGATCTCGGGGCGCAGGCCTTCCCGGCCACGACGACGATGATCCGCGCCAACGCGCAGGTGAAGGAAATCGCGGAAGAAGGCTTCCGAACGGCAGACATGTTCCGCGGCCGTTCGGAGATCAACAAGCAGCTTCTGGAAGGCGCAGAATTCCGCAAGGCGGATGTGACGTTCGACACCACCTACGATCTCGATCTCGGCGGGGTGAAGGTGAAGCTCTACATGCTGGGGCCAGGCCACACGCAGGCTGATACCGTCACGTTCGTCGAAGGCGACAATGTGCTTTTCTCTGGCGACCTCGCCATGAAGGGAATGCCTGCCTTTGCCAGTTCGAAATCCAGTGCAAAGCAATGGCTTGTGGCGCTCGACAAGATGGATGCGCTGAAGCCCAAGGTGGTCGTGCCCAGCCATGGTCCGATCGGGGACGCGTCCTATATCGCCACTTACCGGACTTACATCACGCGCATCCAGTCGCGGGCTGCCGCACTGAAGCGCGAAGGCAAGTCGGTTGACGATGCAGTGACTGCCATTACTGCCGAGCTCAAGCCGGACTATGATACAAGCCGCGCTGCTGCGGCGATACGGACCGCCTATAACGAAGCGCGATGACGCGAACTGCAGATCATCTTGGGAGATTTGACATGAAGTCGATTGCTTACATGACCATGGCGCTCGCCATCGGTCTCAACGCTGGAATTGCATCGGCCCAGGCGCCGCCGGCGGCGGAGGAAAAAGGCCTGCCGATGTCGGCTCTGGTGAACGCGCCCGCGAAGGGCGGCGCCAAGCTCACCGTCTCGACGCCGGCGTTCAAGGCAGGCGCAGACATCCCGTTCGAGAACACGCAATACCAGGGCAACAAATTCCCCGGCCTCGAGTGGAGCAAGGGGCCTGCAGCCACCAAGAGCTACGCCATCATCATGCAGGACACGGACGGCATCCGTAACAACATGCCGATCCTGCACTGGACGATGTTCAACATCCCAACCACCGCCACCAAACTCGACGCCGGGATGACGGCGCCACCCGCAGGCGCAGCGTTCGGCCCGAACATCCGCGGACCCGCGCAGGCCTATATGGGCCCCCGCACGCCGGCAGGCCCCAAGCACCGCTATCACTTCCAGGTCTTCGCGCTGGATACGACAGTGGACGCCACCAAGACCTATGACGAAATCCTCGCTGCCATGAAGGACCACGTGCTGGCCTCCGGCGAGACGATCGGCCTTGGGCAGGTGGATCCGAACGCCCCGCCCCCTGCCCCGCGCCCGGCTGCGCCTGCGGCTCCGGCCGCGCCGCCGGCGAACTGAACGCCGACACCTTTCCCTGAGACTTGTGAAGCGCCCGGTTCCACCGGGCGCTTCTTTCTTTGTGCTGGAATGCTGCAGAGACGATCCCGATGCATAGGCACGGCGCGACCGGCATGAAGACTGCCGTCTTTTTGGGCATCGCCGGGCAAGCTGCGGCTTGAGCTGAGAGTTCCGCCATCGGCCGCGGCGAATAATGCGAGGTCTGGCCCGGCATGCGGCTTCTCCTCATCGATCCCGATCCTGCCCGCGCCGCCCTCGTCGCCGAGGGCCTTGCTGGCATTGATCCGCTGGAATTCAGGCGCGCCGACCGGCTGAGCGAGGCCGACCTCGTGGCATTCAAGCCGGATATCGTGGTGATCGCCTGCGACAGCCCCGACCGCGACACGCTGGAGGGATTGCGCGAGGCGACGCAGAACAACCCGCGCCCGGTGGTTATGTTTGTCGACCGCTCGGAACCTGGGCGAGCGGAGGAAGCGGTGCGCGCGGGCGTCGCGGCGTACATCGTCGATGGCCTGCAGCCGGCGCGCGTGCGCCCGATCCTGGAAGTGGCGATGAGCCGGTTCCAGCTGATGCAGCAGCTTCGGGCGGACCTTGCGAAGGCTCAATCCGACCTTGCCTCGCGCAAGACCATCGAGCGGGCCAAGGGCGTCTTGATGAAGGAGCGGCAGATTGGCGAGGAAGAGGCCTACGCCATGCTGCGCAAGCTGGCGATGAACACGGGGCGGCCGGTTGCGGCTGTCGCGGCGGACCTCCTGTCCTTTCATGGCGTGCTGAAGGGAGACAAGCCGTGACCCTTTCCATCGATCTGGGATTTGTCGCACTGACCGACGCCGCCCCGCTCATCGTGGCGAAGGAGCGCGGGCTGTTTGCGAAGGAGGGGCTGGAGGTCTTGCTCCACCGTGAAGTGTCGTGGGCGACGGTGCGGGACAAGGTTTCGGCCGGCGTGTTCCAGGGGGCGCATATGCTGGCGCCGCTCGCCATCGCGGCGCGGCTGGGGTTGGGCGCGGAGCGGGCGGATGTGATGGCGCCGATGTCGCTGAATGCGCATGGGGCGACGATCGGCGTGTCGGCGCAACTTGCCTCGGAGATGAGTGAGTTGGGGGCTGCGGGTCTAGCGCAGGCGATTGCGCGGCGGCTGGGCCGGGCGGATCCGCAGGTGCTGTTCGCGACGGTCTTTCCCTACTCCATGCACAACTACATGCTCCGCTACTGGGCGGCGTCGGCCGGGATCGATCCGGACCGCGACATGCGCATCGTGACTGCCCCGCCGACCTCAATCGTTGACCGCCTCAAGACCGAAGCCATCGACGGCTTCAGCGTGGGCGCTCCGTGGGGCGCGGTGTGCGAGGCGCAGTGCAGGGCGAAGATCGTGCTGGAGGCCGGGGAGTTCTGGCCGGGCGGTCCCGACAAGGTGCTCGGCATGTCGGAGACATGGGCGCACCGTGAGCCGGAGGCGATGCAGGCGCTGCTGCGCGCGCTGCTGCAGGCGATGAGCTGGGCCGATGCGCCGGAGAATCTGGGCGAGCTCGCAGGGATGCTGGCGGCGCCTCAATATCTGGCGGCCCCGATGGACCTGATCGGCAAGCGGCTCGGGAAGGAAGAGAAGAGCATCCGCTTCTCGCGGGCTGCAGCGTCCTTTCCGTGGCAAAGTCATGCGGCGTGGATCTTCAGCCAGATGCTGCGCTGGGGTCAGGCCGACCATCGCGTCGATCAGGGGCGTGCGCTGGAATGCTACCGCCCGGACCTCTACCGGAAAGCAGCCGCTGAGCTGGGCATTTCAGCGCCTCTGGCGGATTCCAAGATGGAAGGCGCGCACGCTGAACCGTGGGCGCTGCCGGGCTCGCGCGGGCCGATCCCGATGCCGCGCGACACTCTTCCCGATGGCGCCGCGTTCGATCCCGACTCGCTGCGCGAGTATGCGGCCAGCTTTGCGATCAGCAGGGTAAACGCCTGAGGCGGCGCCCATTTCGCGGTCAGGGCGCCTCGTCCGGCGCCGCAGCGACAGGCGTTTGAGCATTCGCGAAGGTGCACTGCAGCATCTCGCGTGACTTGAGGAGCTGCTTCGAGCCTCATGAACGCACGGCCAACGGACAACGGCGTTCGCGGCTCCCTTGGTTGACTGCCCGGATGCAGTCCCTCCCCGGCGAAGACGCCGATCATGGAACACAGGGCTCATCCGTCATGCCGTCACGCGCTTTCCTGAAAGCGGGCCACACGCCCACTCTGTTTGCGTCCTTCCTCTATTTCGACCTCAGTTTCATGGTCTGGGTGATGCTCGGACCACTGGGCGTCGCCGTCGCCAGGGACCTGCATCTCGACGCCGCACAGAAAGGCCTGATGGTGGCGGTGCCGGTGCTGTCAGGCGCTTTCCTGCGCGTGCTCGCGGGCATCATGGTTGACCGCATCGGGCCGAAGCGCACCGGGCTGATCTTCCAGGCCGTGGTGCTGACCGGACTGCTGGTTGCTTGGTTCATCGGCCTAAAGGACTACAACAGTGTGCTGGTGTTTGGCCTGCTGCTCGGCGTTGCCGGCGCCTCCTTCGCCGTGGCGCTGCCGCTGGCCTCGCGCTGGTATCCGCCGGAATATCAAGGCCTCGCCCTAGGCATCGCCGGCGCAGGCAATTCGGGCACAGCGCTGGCCGCTCTCTTTGCTCCCGGGCTAGCCGAGGCATTCGGCTGGTCGAACGTGATCGGCATGGCGGTGCTGCCGCTGCTAATCGCCTTCGCCGTCTTCATCATCTTCGCCAAGGACGCGCCGAACCGGCCCGCGCCGAAGCCGCTCAACGCCTATTTCGACGTGCTGAAGACGCGCGATGCGTGGATGCTGATGCTGCTCTATTCCGTCACCTTCGGCGGCTTCGTCGGCCTCTCCTCCTCGCTCACCATCTTCTTCAACTCCGAATACGGCCTCTCGCCGGTGATCGCGGGATACTTCACCGCCGCTTGCGTCTTCGCCGGATCCTTCGCCCGCCCCATCGGCGGCGCTCTGGCCGACAAGTTCGGCGGCATCCGCACGCTGACCTTCGTCTACGCCCTCGCCATCGGCGGCCTCGCTCTCGCCAGCCTTGCCTGGCCCTCCGCCTGGCTCGCCCTCGCGGTCGTTCTCTTCAGCATGTGCGCACTCGGCGCAGGCAATGGCGCCGTGTTCCAGATCGCGCCGCAGCGCTTCCGCAATGAGATCGGCGTTGTCACCGGCCTTGTCGGCATGACCGGCGGGATCGGCGGCTTCTACCTCGCCTCCACCCTCGGCTTCGCCAAGCAGGCAACCGGATCCTACCAGCTCGGCTTCCTCGGCTTTGCCGCGCTGGCTCTGGTCGCCCTCGTCGCGCTGGTCGGCGTCCGCAAGCAGTGGCGCTCGACCTGGCTCGCGCGGTCCTCTGCTCAAGCGCAGGCCTGAGCCCCAGCCATGAGCAGCGCAATCCCAAACCTGGGCAAAGAGAAACTGGTCGTCATCGGCAACGGCATGGCCGGATGCCGCGCGGTGGAGGAAATCCTCAAGCGCGATCCGAACCGCTACGCCATAACCATGTTCGGTGCAGAGCCGCGGGTGAACTACAACCGCATCATGCTCTCGCCTGTCCTCGCCGGTGAAAAGAAGTTCGAGGACATCATCATCAACGGGGTGGAATGGTATCTCGACAACGCCATCACGCTGCACTCGGGCCATAAAGTCACCAGCATCGATCCGGTCAGCCGCACCGTCTTCGCCGAAGGGGGAGTGGTTGAATCGTACGACAAGCTGATCCTCGCCACCGGATCTGATCCCATCGTGCTCCCGCTACCTGGCGCCAAGTTGCAGGGCGTGGTCGCCTTCCGCGACATCGACGATGTCGACCGGATGGTGGCGATCTCGGGCCGAGGCGGAAACGCCATCGTCATCGGCGGCGGCCTGCTGGGTCTCGAAGCAGCCTACGGCCTCGCGCGGCGCGGCATGGGCGCCACCGTCGTCCACCTGATGGATGTGCTGATGGAGCGGCAACTGGACCCATCCGCCGGCCACCTGCTGGCGGAAGCGCTGAAGGCGCGTGGCGTCGCCACAGTCCTCGGCGCACAGTCGGAGGAAATCCTCGGCGTCAACGGCAAGGTCACTGGTCTTCGCCTCAAGGGCGGACAGGTCCTCACCTGCGACCTGCTGGTGATGGCCGTCGGCATCAAGGCAAATGCTGCGCTGGGCAGGGAGACGGGGCTCAACGTCAATCGCGGCATCGTCGTCGACGATGCGATGCGGACCTCCGATCCCAACATCTTCGCCGTAGGCGAGTGCGCTGAGCATCGCGGCCAGTGTTACGGCCTCGTCGCGCCGATCTGGGAAATGTGCCGAGCGCTTGCCGATACGCTGACTGGCGCTGCAGGCGCCTATGAAGGCTCCATGCTGTCGACGCGCCTCAAGGTCTCTGGCGTAGACGTGTTCTCGGCAGGCCGCTTTGCCGGCGGAGAAGGCTGCGAAGACATCGTCTTCCGCGATGCGGGGCGCGGCGTCTACAAGCGGATCGTGCTCGAGAAGGGCAAAATCGCAGGCGCGGTGCTGTTCGGCGACGCGGTCGACGGCGGCTGGTATTTCGACCTGATGAAGGCCGGGACGGACGTCACTGATCTTCGCGAGACGCTGATGTTCGGACAGGCGGCGACGGAGGGCCTTCGCGGCCTGGACCCTAGCGCCGCCGTTGCAGCGATGGCTGACGCCGCAGAAGTGTGCGGCTGCAACGGCGTATGCAAAGGCACGATCACCACCGCCATAATCGAGAAGAAACTTACCAGTCTCGATAGCGTGCGCGCCGTAACGAAAGCTTCCGCGTCATGCGGCACGTGCACGCCTCTTGTTGAAAAGCTGCTGAAACTCACGGCGGGGGATGCCGTTGTCGAACACAAGGGACCCAAGCCTGTCTGCCCATGCACCCACTTCGGTCATGGCATCGTGCGCAAGCGCATCGTGGAGGAGCAGCTCAAGTCCATCCCTGCCGTGATACAGGCTCTGGAATGGTCGACGCCGGATGGCTGCGCATCGTGCCGTCCCGCTCTCAATTACTATCTGCTCTGCGCCTGGCCGGGCGGCTACAAGGACGATGCGCAGTCGCGCTTCGTCAACGAGCGCGTGCACGCCAACATCCAGAAGGACGGCACCTACTCCGTCATCCCGCGCATGTGGGGCGGCATGACGTCTTCCAAAGAGCTCCGCGCCATCGCCGACGTGGTCGACAAGTTCAACATCCCGGCGGTGAAAGTCACCGGCGGCCAGCGCATCGATCTGCTCGGCGTCGAGAAGCACGATCTTCCAGCAGTATGGGCCGATCTCAACGCGGCCGGCATGGTCTCCGGCCACGCCTACGGCAAGGCGCTGCGTACGGTGAAGACATGCGTCGGCTCCGAATGGTGCCGCTTCGGCACGCAGGACTCCACCGGCCTCGGCGTCAAGCTGGAGAAACTGCTCTGGGGATCATGGACGCCGGCCAAAGTGAAGCTCGCCGTCTCCGGCTGTCCGCGCAATTGCGCCGAGGCGACCTGCAAGGACATCGGGGTGATCTGCGTTGACTCGGGCTACGAGATCCATGTCGGCGGCGCTGCGGGCCTGCACATCAAGGGCACGGAGATCATGGGCAAGGCAAAGACCGAGGCCGAAGCCATGGAGATGATCGCGGCCACGCTGCAGCTCTATCGTGAGGAGGGCTACTATCTCGAGCGCGTTTACAAATGGATGGACCGCGTTGGCCTCAAGTCGATCATCGAGCGCGTGGTCGATGACGCCGAAGAGCGCGCTGCTCTCCATGCCCGCTTCATGCAGGCCCAGGCAACCAGCCAGGACGATCCGTGGGCCGAGCGCGCCGCCGGCGCCGAAGCATCCGAATTCCAGGGGCTGCGCACGCCTGTGCTGCAGGCCGCCGAATGACCGCCATGATTGTCGAACGCCTCTGGCTCGATGTCTGCGCGCTGGAGGATATCCCGCAGCGCGGCGCGCGCCGCATCGGCGCCGCTACAAAACCGGTTGCGATTTTCCGCACCGGCGAGGATGAGGTCTACGCTCTGGTCGACCGCTGCCCGCACAGACAAGGCCCGCTCAGCATGGGCATCGTGCATGGCTCCGCCGTCACCTGCCCGCTGCACGGCATGAAGATTGATCTGGCCACTGGCGAGCCCATGGGCGCTGATGCCGGCAAGGGCTGCGCGCCGCGGATCGACGTGAAACTCGAGCGCGGCCGCGTGCTGATTGACGCCAGCGCCATCGCTCAATGAGCACAACCACGCCCGGCGACGTTCGCACCACATGCCCCTATTGCGGCGTGGGCTGCGGGCTGATTGCGACGCCGGGCGAGAACCGCTCGCTGAAGATCAAGCCGGACAAGACGCACCCCGCGAACGAAGGCCGCATCTGCTCCAAGGGCGCGGCGCTGGGCGAGACCATCGGACTTGGCGGACGCCTGCTCCACCCCATGATCGGCGACAAGCGCGTCAACTGGGATCGCGCTCTCACCCATGTTGCGCGTGGGCTGCAGCGCATCATCGACCGCCACGGACCCGACGCCGTCGCCTTCTACGTCTCCGGCCAGCTGCTGACCGAGGACTACTACGCCGCCAACAAGCTGATGAAGGGGTTCATCGGCTCGGGCAACATCGACACCAACTCGCGCCTCTGCATGGCCTCCGCCGTCGCCGCGCACACGCAGGCCTTCGGCGGCGATTTTGTGCCGGGCTGCTATGAGGACATTGACCTCGCCGATCTTGTCGTGATGACCGGTCACAACGCGGCGTGGACACATCCGGTGCTGTTCCGGCGCATGGAAGCGGCGCGCAACCACGGCCAGCGCCATGTGGTGATCGATCCCCGGCGCACGGAAACGGCAGACGTCGCCGACTTGCACCTGCCGCTGGCCCCGCAGATGGATGTGCGGCTGTGGAACGGCCTGCTAGCGGATCTGATCCGGCGCAACGCCATCGATCGCACCTACATCGCGGCGCATGTCTCTGGCTTCCATGACATCGAAGTAGCGCTCTCCGAGGCAGATCAATCCGTCTCCGCCGTGGCCGCCGATTGCGGCGTTGAACCCGCTGACCTCGAACGCTTCTTCCGCATGTTCGCTGAGACGCCGCGCACGGTGAGTCTCTTCTCGATGGGCGCGAACCAGTCGGCGCAGGGCGTGGCCAAAGGCCTGTCTGTCATCAACGCCCACCTCGCCACCGGCCGTATCGGCAAGCCCGGCGCCTGCCCGTTCTCCATCACCGGCCAGCCCAACGCGATGGGCGGGCGCGAGACGGGCGGCATGGCCAACACGCTCGCTGCGCACATGGGGTTCGATGACGCCTCGCGCGACCGCGTGCAGCGCTTCTGGTCCTCGCCCACTATCGCGCCGAAGCCGGGCCTCAAGGCCGTCGACATGTTCGAGGCCATCCACGACGGGCGTATCAAGGCGGTCTGGGTGATGGCGACCAACCCGGCAGTCAGCCTGCCGAATTCCAACCGTATCCGCGAGGCGCTGGCGAAGTGTCCGCTGGTGATCGTGTCCGACTGTATGGCTGAAACCGACACCATGGCGTTCGCGCATGTGAAGCTGCCGGCGATGGCCTGGAGCGAGAAGGACGGCTCAGTCACCAATTCCGAGCGCCGCATCTCGCGCCAACGCGCAAGCTTGCCCGCGGCGGGCGAGGCGCGATCCGACTGGAGCATCATCGCTGGCGTTGGCGCCCGGATGGGTCACCGCGACGCCTTCGTCTGGCGCAATCAGGCCGATGTATTCCGCGAATATGCGCGCCTGACCGCTTACGAGAATCTTGGCCCAGAGGGCAATGGCCGCCTGCTCGACCTATCTTCGCTCGTCGGCATGACGGATGCGGATTATGACGCGTTCGAGCCGGCCCAGTGGCCGTTGCGCTCACGTGCAGGCACGCCGCGCCTGTTCACCGATCGCGTCTTTCCCCGTCCCGATGGACGCGCTCGCATGGTCGCCGTGCGAGCCAAAGGCCCTGCCGAGCCGGTCAGCCTGCGTTATCCGCTCTCGCTCAACACCGGCCGCATCCGCGATCAGTGGCATACCATGACACGCACTGCGCTCTCGCCTGCCCTTATGCGCCACATCCCCGAACCGTTCGTGGAGATCCACCCACAGGATGCCGCTGCCTCCGGCGTGATTGACGGCCGCCTCACCTGTATCGAGACGGCGCGCGGAGAAACCGTGGCCCTCGCCCGCGTGACGGACCGCCAGCGCCGCGGCTCCATCTTTATGCCGATGCACTGGACAGACGCCTTCGCACCGAGCGCCCGCTGCAACGCCAATGTTAGCGGCCCGGTCGATCCTGTCTCCGGCCAGCCCGAGTTCAAGCACACGCCAGCCCGCATCTACGGCTATCGCGAGACCTGGGCAGGCTTCTACATCGCACGTGAGGCCGCCCCACTCCCCAAAGGCGCCGACGTGATCTGGCGCCGCATCCCGCAGGCCGGCGCGCATCTCCACGAATTCGCGGGCCGGGGTGACGCATCCGAACGCGACCTTATCTCCAAGGCTCTCCTGCGCGACGCCGAAGGCGACTTTGTGCGGTTCGACGATCCCGCCGCGCGTTCCTCCCGACAGGCTTGGATTAGCAATGGGCGGCTCGACCGCGTGCTGTTCTTCGGCCAGCGCCTGCCGCCGCGCGACTGGCTCGTCACCGCCTTCGCGGAGGAGCAGCTCTCCGACGACACGCGCCGCTTCCTGCTGCATGGCCGCGCGCCGAATGCCGTGCTGGACACCAGCCCGATCGTCTGCGCCTGCGCAGGCATCACCTCCCGCACCATCACCTCCGCCATTTCCGCAGGCGCCTGTACGCTCGATGCGGTAGGCGAGACGACGCGCGCGGGGATGACATGCGGCTCGTGCCGCACCGAGATTTCCCGGCTTATCGCCGAAGCGCCTGCCCCGGCCAACCTCAAGACAGAGAACCGCAATGCCGCATGACAGAGACCCGGTTAGGCGCGGCCGCGTCCAGCTCGTCGGCGCCGGTCCGGGCGCGGCGGACCTCCTCACCCTCCGCGCGCTTCGAGCCATAGAGAGCGCCGACGTCATCCTCTACGACGCCCTTGTCGGAGACGAGATCCGCGCATTCTTTCCTGCCTCGGCCCGCGCGATCGCGACCGGCAAGCGCGGCCATCGCGCTTCGACATCGCAGGACTTCATCAATCGCCTGATGGTGCGCTTTGCCCGGACAGGCGCAACCGTCGTGCGCCTCAAGGGCGGCGATCCATCCATCTTCGGCCGCGCGGCGGAGGAGCGCGCCTTTGTCGAGGCGCAAGGCATCGATGTGGACATCATCCCCGGCATAACGACGGCGAGCGCCGCCGCCGCGCAATTCGGCTTTTCGCTGACTGCCCGCCAAAGGGCGAGGCGCGTCATCTTCGCCACGGGCCGAACACTCGACGGCGCTGCCGAGAGCTGGCGCGCCGCTGCGGACCCTGAGACGACCCTCTGCCTCTACATGGGATGCGCCGACATCAGTGCGATTGCCGCGCGCCTCATCGCTGCCGGTCTTGATGGCAATACACCGGCGCTCGCCGCGCTCGACGTTTCGAGGGCGGGCGCGAGCCTCATTCGCTCGACCCTGGCCGGCCTGCCGGCCGACCTATCCAACGTGAGCTCGGGCGCGCCCGTGTTTATCTGCATCGGCGCCGTCGCCGCTGACGCGAGCGAGCAACACCTTCCCGAACAGCAGGAAATCCTCCTCGCAGCGCAAGGCATGTCTCGATGAACACCGTCCAGGTCCAGATCAACGCTGTAGGCATCCCGCTCGGCGATGAGCACCGCGTCTTCGGTTTCGAAGCCGACTTCGCCCAGGACCTGCGCTGCATCCCAATGGTCGTGCGCTTCAAGCTGGACCGCTGCGGAATCAAGCTGTCGCTGAAACAATGGTCGAGATTTGGGCGTGAGAACCGCGCGGCGCTGCTCATCCGGCGCTGCGATACAGCGAAGGAGGCCGGCAGCTATCGAGAGACGCTGATAGATCTCGTGGAGACATGCGGAGGCGGCGGCGTGGCATGGCTCGCCCCGGATCCCGCACCTGTGTGGGCTGAAGAACGGCAGGTTCCGCTCCCGGTGGTCGAACAGGCTGCACGCTCAGGCATCGCCCCGCCCTTGGCCGGCCATTGGGCGCGCCTTGCCCCGATCGAACGTTTCGCGCTCGTGAAACTTGCCCGCTCCAACCATGACAACGACAACTTCCTGCCGGCCATGCGCGAGTTCGGTCTCATCCCCTAGACGCTGCCTAGCGCCGCAACGCAGCCAGCGCCGATGAACCGGGACGATCCTTCCGCAAGAAATTTTCCGAAAACCAGCGTCATGAGTTGTGCTGCGACGCGAAAGAAAATCTCGGGTGCGCTGATACCGGTTCGTTCGGCAGGAACCTCTGCGCTGTTGGCTGCCGTTACGGTGGATTAGGGAACTCCTGAGTGCGCCTCCGCCGAAGCGTCGCCGTCTGAATTGCGGCGTCGCAGTAATCGACATGCAACCCGCGATCGCGATGCCGTCATGGCTGACGCTGCGGCGCCGTTGACGCGTTTCCGCGTGAGGCAGAGCCTCCCCTTTGCGCGAACTGCAAGAGCAGACACAGCGTCGGCGCATGATCGCCAAGCACAGCGCCGTTGGGAGGACATCTGCATTGGGGAGAAGCGTCCTATGGCGCGTATGCATCGCATTTCACTTGTCAGCTTAGCCGTTCTCGGTTTCGCCATGCCCGCTGTCGCGCAAAACGCGCCGCAACCGGCGCCACAGGCCGAGCAGCCACAGAGCCGCGCAGACCAACGGGCAAGCGACGTCGTCGTGGTGACGGCGCAAAAGCGCGAAGAAACCGTCCAGGACATTGCGATTGCCGTCACGGCCATAACGGACGAGCTTCGCGACGAGATCGGCCTGACGACGGTGCAGGATTACACCAACTTCGCCCCCGGCCTTTCCTACTCGACCGCCAACGATCGCCTCGGCATGCGCGGCGTGACGCGCACGTCGAACAATTTCGGCATCCGTTCGGGCATCTCGAACTATGTCGACGGCGTCTACTTCTCGTCCGCCATTCCCGCGAGCCGCGAGACGATCTTCGTGGATCGCGTGGAAGTGGTGCGCGGCCCGCAGGGCACGCTCTATGGCCGCGACTCGATCGGCGGCGCCCTCAACGTCATCACCAAGCGCCCGACGGACGAGTTCGAAGGGCAGATGAACATGGGGGGCGGCGACTTCGACTCGCGGAAGATCGAGATGACCCTCGCCGGCCCCATCACGGACTGGCTGCGTTATCGCGTGGGCGCATCGCGCAACTTCCAGGGCGAAGGCTATTTCAAAAACGTTGCGGGCCTGGAGTCGGAAGGCGGCCGGCGCGACGACACCTATGTCGAGGCCCAGCTTGAAGGCGATATCGGCGAGCGCTTTGACTGGTGGGCGCGGTACGGAAGGCTGAGCTGGCATCGCGTCGGCGCGCCCGGCGGCCGCACCGGCGCCGGCGATTCCGAGGCCTATGACACGCGCCTGTTCGGCGCGCCTGGCGGCGCCAACATCAACAGCCTCTTCGGCATGAGCCCCGTGGCGCAGAACGTTGTGCAGCTGGGCAGCCAGAAGACCAACCCGAACGCCGGCCGGTCCGAGCAGCGCAGCTTCAACACGGACTTCACGCAGTTCACCGATCTTTTTCCGACGACGGAAGGCGCGATCGAGGCCACCTACCACGCTGACAATTTCGACGTGAAATATCTCGGCGGCTATGTCTGGTATCACTACAATCTGCAGATCGATAACGACGGCGGTCCCGTCAGGAGTTTTACTCTCCCGGTCGCCTTGAACGGCACACCCGCCGGCACGCCGCTCTCAGTGGCCCGCGTCACCGACTACAACGAGAACCGCGCCTGGTACTCCAACGAGATCAACATCACCTCGACGGGAGACGGGCCGCTTTCGTGGATCACCGGCCTCTATCAGTACCAGGAAAACTACAGCCAGCCGGTCTACGTCACCTCGCTTCCGGCAATCGGCCAGCCGGTCTTCCGGGTGGACGGCCTCATCCTGCCGGATCTTGCGGACTTCAACGGGCGCAACGACCATTCGGGTTCGCCCGTTGGCGGCGATCTCTGGTATTTCTCCAACAACAAGGGCCTGAACAACGCCTACGGCGCCTTCCTGCAGGGCGACTATCAGTTCAACGACCAATGGAAAGTCACGGCAGGCATACGCTGGTCGAAGGACGTGATGAATGGCGCAGACCAGATCCGCTACATCGCCCACTACGCCGTTGATCTCGGCGGCCCTGCGCGCGTCGACCTGACGTCGGCCGCAAACAACATCTTCGGCGGCCCGGATCCGACGACAGTGACACCCGCCAACCCGTGCGGGCTCGCGGGCAAGGGTATCGTGAACGCCAATCCGACGCCGGCCAACAGCGTGCCGGATGACGGGCCTTTCGGCATCGTGTTCAACTGCGGCGGCATCAACGACCGCAGCCGCTATGGCATCTACGTCGATCCCACGACAGGCGTCGCCACGCGCCAGCTGGCGGCTTCGTGGAACGAGGTCACGGGCGTGCTCGGCCTCGACTGGACGCCGGACAAGGACACGCTGGTGTACGGCAAATACAATCGCGGCTACAAACCAGGCGGCCTCGGCTGCTCCGACGTGAACTGCAACCTCACGGTCACGCCCTACACAGACAAGGAGCTGGTCGACGCCTTCGAGCTTGGCTTCAAGCGCGAATGGCGGGACTGGAATCTCACCACAAACGCGACGGCGTTTTACTACGACTACCAGGGCTACCAGGTTCCGAACACCATCGTTCCCGAACCGGTCGGCGGCATCCGGCCGCCGCCTTATGTGGCCTACGTCAACCTGCCCGAGGTGCACACAAGCGGCTTCGAGCTGGAGACGACCTGGTATCCGACCGACAACCTGCGCTTCCTAGTGAACTACGGCTACACGAATCCGGAAATCATGGAATCGCCGAGCCTGATCGACGATCTCGACCCGTTTGCGCTGGACCCGAGCGCACGGCCGCAGGGCGCCCCAGTCCCGCACTCGGCGGCGCAAGCGGCGCAGTGCAATCCGGCGCAAGGAGGAACCAACGCGGGGGCGCCGATCGGCGCGCCCAACTGCACCCGGCAGCAGGGCCAGTCGCTGGAAGGCAACATCCTGCCGTTCAGCCCGAAGAACAAGATCGCGGTCGTCGGAACCTATACCTGGGACTTCGAAGACGGATCTACGCTGGACGCCTCGCTCAGCTATTTCTGGCAGGACATCGCCTTCTCATCGGTCTTCAACCGCTGGGCCAACAAGATGCCGTCGTGGGACCAGACCGATGGCCGCATCAGCTGGACCAGCCCGAACGGCACGTTCACGCTCATAGGCTTCGTGCGGAACATCTTCGAGGAGCTGCAGTATGACGAGCGCAGCGGCGGCCGCCGCATCGCTGGCAGCGCACTCGGCGTTCCGGGAAGGCGCGACGTTCCCGCGCTTGAACGCTGCGGGGCGAGCGCAGCAACGACGATCGGGTTCGGCATAGACCCGACCGGCTATCTGCCGAGCGACTGCCTAACCGTGACGGACACCTATCGTCCGCCGCGGACCTTCGGCGCGGAACTGCAGTTCCGGTTCTAGAAGACCCCTTCCCGATGGCGGCTCCCGCTATTGGCACTGAGCGCCGGCCTTATCCAACAGGTCGGCGCGCTTCTTTTGCCGCCGGCGGGACTCAGGACGAAATCGCTGCTCTCACGATCTGCTTTCGTCCACGGCTAAGGGGCGCACGCTCTCCACTATCAAGGCTCACAAACAGGCTTCCATCTTCGCCGACGCCAAGGCTGCGAATGAGAGAGCTCCGCACCATGGCGGAGCGATGCGTGCGTACGAAACCGCAACCGCTCAGCGCCGTATCGACCTCCTGAAGTGTCCGCCGCACAAGATAGGCGCTGCCGGCCACGTGCAGGGCGACGTAATTTCCCTGCGCCTCGACCCAGTCGATCTCCGCAACGCGGATGAGTGTCTCGCCCGTTGCTCCGCGTGCAAGAAAGCTTGGCCCCGGAGCAGGCGCGCTTGCCGGCGCGTTGGCGGGCGCATCAGCAGGCATGGATCGCCGCAGCAGGGCGGAAACACCGAGCGCGATAAGGTAGGTCGTGATGTCCTTCGGGTATTCGTACGTGAAACGGCCAAGCCACGACCCGATTTCATAACGGTCGCCGAACAGGGCGAAGACCGGCGGGCGGGCCCCCACCATCAGGGCGATATGCAGGCCAGAGAAGATCACGCTGAAGGCAACGTAGATGGACACACGCTGCGGCAGCGGGACCTTGCGCGCCGCCAGGGCATTATCCAGCGAGAACAACATCGGCGCGACGACCGCAAAACCGAACCAGCTGGTCAGCTCAGCGGCGTAGTGCTCCCATATCGGCGTCGAGCCGCCGGAGCGTGCGGTGTCGGCCACTCCGGAAATGGCGTTGATCAACGCGGCAAGGAGGCTGAACGCCGTCCACAAGGTCCATTGCGAAACCAGAAGGTTGCCGCCGGGGCGAAACCATCCTTCAAGCAGCGGCCGCTTTGTCACAGAAACCGCAGGGTTCATCACAGGTCCCTCCCGTTCGTCACTTTTCTCAACGCCACCAAGGCATTTCGATGGCGCAGGCTTGGGCGCAATCTAGCGTCGCACCGAGATCGACTCAAGCAACGTCCGGCCTGCGGCGCGCCAATCCATGCGCGTCAGGCCCTACGCCACGGGGCATTCGCATGCGCATGGGTAATGTTCGCAATTTCGGGCTGGCTGCCATGGCGCTGGCGGCGTCGTCCTGCGCAAGCCCGGCATCGCCGCGCGAGGGCGACTGGCCTGCCTTTGGCCGCACCCATCTCGGCGACCGGCACTCTCCCCTCACCCAGATCACGCCGGGCAATGTGGCCCAGCTTGAGGCCGCCTGGACCTACTCGACCGGCGAAGCAGCGATCGAGACCCGCTCGGCGTTTCGCCTGTCTACAACGCCGATCGTCGTCGACGGCGCCATGTATATCAACACCCCTCTCGGCAAGGTGGCCGCGCTCAATCCCGTCACAGGCGCCCAGATCTGGTCGCGCGACTTTGCCGTCGACCGCAGGGGCGATTTCCCTGATTCCGCCAGCCGCGGCGTCAGCTTCTGGCGCGACAAGGCAGCGGCGCCGGGCGGACCGTGTGCGACGCGGATTTTCGTGGGCGTGCTCGATGCCCGGCTCGCCTCGCTGGACGCCCGCACCGGCGCTTCATGCCCTGACTTCGGCGACGGCGGGGTCGTGAACCTCAAGGCAGGCCTCCGGACGGGGGCCGATCCGAAATGGAACGCCTGGGAATACGAGCTGACGTCGCCGCCCGTGATCGTCGGCGATCTCGTGATCGTTGGCTCGACGGTCGGGGACAATAGCCGATCCCGGGCGGCAAGCGGCGAGGTGCGAGCGTTCAATGCGCGCACCGGCGCGCAGGTCTGGACCTTTGATCCGATCCCGCAGGACCCGAATGACCCGGCCTACAAGACCTGGTCCGGCCCTATCGCCCATCAGACCGGCGCCGCCAACGTCTGGAGCGTGATGGCGGCGGACCCGGCGCGCGACCTCGTATTCCTTCCCACGAGCAGCCCGAGCCCCGACTACTGGGGCGGCGGGCGGCTTGGCGACAACCGGTATGCCAATTCCATCGTCGCGCTCCGCGCCTCGACCGGCAAGGTCGTCTGGCACTTCCAGACCGTGCATCACGACATCTGGGATTACGACAATGCGGCGCCGCCCGCGCTGGTGACGATCGAGCGCAACGGTCGCAAGCGGGACGTCGTGATACAGGCGACCAAGACGGGTCAGCTGTTCGTGCTCGACCGCGAGAACGGCGAGCCGGTGTTTGCCGTCGAGGAGCGCCCCGTTCCGCCGAGCGACGTTCCAGGCGAGGTCGCCTCGCCCACGCAGCCCTTCTCGGCCGAACTGCCGCCCCTGAGCCCGCAGGCCCTTCCGAAAGCCTGGGGCGCGACGCCGGAAATCGAAGCAGCGTGTGCGGCCGAACTGGCGGGCCTGCGCAATGAGGGGATCTTCACGCCTCCCAGCCTCAAGGGTTCCCTGATCCTGCCGGGCAATGTCGGCGGAGTGAACTGGGGCGGGGTGACCTACGATCCCGAACGCGGCCTCGCGATCACGGCGGTCAACACCATCGCCGCCGTGGTTCGTCTCGTGCCGAAGGACCAGCGCGGACGCGCCGACTTCAAGGCGGGAGGCAGGCTGGGCGATGATGGCGCCATCATGCTCGATGCGCCCTACGCCATGAGCCGCTTCTTCCTTGCGACGCCCAAGGGCGAGTTCTGTACGCCGACCCCGCACGGCACTCTCGTGGCGGTGGACCTGCGCGCCGGGCGCATCGCATGGTCTGTCCCGCTCGGCATGGCGCCGGGCCAAACGGCGCCGGACGGCAAGGCCGAAGGAATGGTCAACCTCGGCGGCGCGGTGACGACCGCCAGCGGCGTGGCTTTCATAGGGGCGACGCCCGACGGCTGGTTCCGCGCCTTCGATACCGCGAGCGGCCGGCAGCTATGGCAAGCGAAGCTTCCCGCCGGCGCGCGCGCCACGCCCATGACCTATCTCGGGGCGGATGGCCGCCAGTATGTGGTGATCGCGGCGGGCGGCGACGGGGAAGGCTTCGGCAGGAGCGATCAGTTCGTGGCGTTCGCCCTGCCCGCTCCTGGACGCAAAGTGAACTGACGCCGCAGGAAACGCCTGCCTGGCCCAATGCGTGACGGCTCGACGAGAGGCCGGGCCCGATCTAGCCTGCCGCCATGACAGCGACACGCACGATCACGGCCTTCAACACGGCGACGGCCAGCGAGAACAAGATCCACGACGATGCTGTGGCCAGCCGCTTCGGGTTCACCGGAGGGCTCGTTCCGGGTGTGGATGTGTTTGCCTATCTCGCCCACATGCCAATGGCGAAATGGGGCAAGGACTGGCTGTCCGGCGGCTTCATGCAGGCCCGGTTCGTCAAGCCGATATATGATGGCGATAGCGCCACGGTGACGGCGGAAGAGGCGGATGGCGGGCTCCAGCTTGCCGCCAGGGCGCGCGGCGGACTGTGCGCGACGGGGTCGGCTCGGCTCAAGGGCGCGGCGGCTTCGGGGACGCTGCTGCCGGTCGCGGACATGCCGGATTTCGACACCCGGCCGAAAGCATCCATGGAGAGTCTGCCCCTCGGCGGGACGCTGGGAACGTTGCGGGAAGTTTATACGCGTCAGGAGGGTCTCGCCCATATCGAGGCGGTGCGCGAGGACCCGGAGCTCTACAATCATGGCCGGATCGCCAATGCGGCGTGGCTGCTGCGGCGGGCCAACTATGTGCTCGCGGACAATGTGAAATTGGGTCCATGGATCCATGTCGAAAGCGTGATCAACCTTCACGACTTCCTCACCGACGGGGAGGAGCTGGAAGTGCGCGCCGTGGTCGCCGGCAATGTCGAGACCAAGGGGCACCTGATGGTCGAGCTCGACGTCCAGATGCTGTGCGGCGCCCGGCGCATCGCCGATTGCCGCCACTGGGCGATCTACGAACCGCGGCAGGTGAGGGAAAAGCAATGAAGGCGCACATCCTGGGGGCCGACGGCCCCGAGCTGGCCGATATTCCCCAGCCGAAGCCCGGGCCGGAGGATGTGCTGGTGCGTGTGCGGGCTTGCGCGCTCAACCGTGCGGACCTCGCGATGGCGCGGGGTGTGGTGCACGGCGGGGCGGGCGGGAGTGGCGCGGTGCTCGGCCTGGAGTATGCCGGCGAGGTGGCGGCGGTGGGCGCCGCGGTGGTCGGCCTGGCGGTTGGCGACAGGGTGATGGGCTCGAGCGCTGCGGCGTTCGCGGAGTATGTGAGCGTCGACATGGGGCGCGTGCAGAAGATACCACGCGGCAACATGAGCTATGCGGAGGCGGCGACGCTACCGGTAGCGCTGCAGACGATGCACGATGCGGTGGTCACGCACGGCGAACTGAAGGCGGGGCAGTCGGTGCTGATCCTCGGGGCGAGCTCCGGGGTGGGCCTGATGGGCCTGCAGATCGCGCGCGAGAAGGGCGCGGCGCTGGTGATCGGCACATCGACGGATGCAGAGCGGCGCGGGAAGCTCGCGGAGTTCGGCGCGCAGCTGGCGGTCGACACCAACGATGCGAAGTGGGTGAAACAGGTGCGCGACGCAACAGGCGGCGAAGGCGTCGACGTGGTGGTCGACCAGGTCACGGGCAAGCTGGCGAGCCAGACGCTGCACGCCACGCGCGTGCTCGGCCGCATCGTCAATGTGGGCCGGCTGGGCGGCAACCAAGCCGAGTTCGACTTCGACATCCACGCGCGACGGCGCATCACCTTTGTCGGCGTCACCTTCCGCACGCGCACGAAGGAAGAGGTGCGCAAGATCGTGGCGGACATGCAAGCCGATCTCGGCCCCGCCCTCGCTGCGGGCAAGCTCGCGCTGCCGATCTCGCACACCTTCCCGTTCGCGGACCTGAAGCCTGCGCTGGACCTGATGGCGGCGAACCGCCATTTCGGGAAGATCGTGCTGGAGCTGTGAGCCCTAGAACGTCGCGTAGCCCTTGGACGTGATGTAGGCCTTGAGATCGGCGACGCGGCTTTCCGGGTTCGGGTGGGTCGACATCCATTCCTGCGGACGGTTGGTGGAGGCTTTCCCCATCTTCTCCCAGAGGCGCACGGCCTGCCTGGTGTCGTATTTGAGCTGCGCCATGTAGTCGACGCCCTGACGATCTGCGTCGGTCTCGTTCTGCCGGCTGAACGGCAGGAGGATGCCGACCTGCGCGCCGGCGCCGGCCGCAGCCATCACCATGTTGAGCGCGTCCGAGCTCATCTTCACCTGGGAGCCGAGCAGCGCCTGGCCGCCCGAGAGCGCAAGGCTGGTGGCGGTCTCCTGCCCGGCGCGTAGCGCTGCGTGACGGAGGACGACGTGGCCGACCTCGTGGCCGAGCACGGCCGCCACCTGGTCGTCATTGTCCACGAAGTCGAGCAGGCCCTTGTAGAAGCCGACCTTGCCGCCCGGCAGGCAGAAGGCGTTGAGCTCCTTCGAGTCGAACACCACGAATTCCCACTGCGCGTTCGGCACGTTGGCCACCGAGGCGATCCGGGTGCCGATGCGAACGAGGCGCGCGTTGGCTGCTGCATCTTTCGAGATCGGGGTTTGCTGCTTGGTCTCGGCCCAGGCCTGCGCCGCCATCGGCACAAGGTCCGCATCGCTCGGCGCAAGGAACGCCGCCGCGGTTTCGCAACCCGTCATCGCGCCCGCGCCGACGATCACGGCGCCGCCCATCAGTGCGCGCACCAGGTCTCGCCGGTGCATCCCCCGCAGCGGCACGATGCGGTTCTCGCCGTGCATGTCGGCTGAAATTCCGTGATTATCGCACATTGAGGCAGCTCCAAATGGCAGGAATCTATTGGGCTAACATAGTCCGGGAGGCCCACCGGACAAAACAGCGGATTACAGGAAAAGCACAGGTGTTTTACGGCGCGATGACGCCGGATTTGCGCAACTCGATAAGTCTTGCCTCGGTCATTCCAAGCGTTTCAGCAAGCACTTCCGCCGTGTGCTGGCCCACCTCATCCGGCGCTGGGCGGCGGACCCTGCCCGGGGTTTCAGAGAATTTAGGGAAGGCATTCTGCATCGGGATGCGTCCGAGCGTCGGATGATCCTCCCAGTGGATCGCGTTGCGCGCTGCGATATGCGGATCGGCGAGGATCTGGTCCGGCCGGTTGATCGGCCCGGCAGGCACGCCGGCCTTCACCATCATGGCGTCTATCTCGGCGACGGTGTGCTGACGCGTCCATTGCGAGATCATTTCATCGAGCTCGGCCTGAACTTCGGCTCGCGCAAGGTGTGTCTGGTAGCGTGGATTGGCCGCCCATTCTGGTTTGCCGATCGTCTCGGCGAAACGCTTGAACAGATTGTCCTGATTGGCGCCGATGACGATGTAGCCGTCGCTGCACGGATAGGCATTCGACGGCGCGATGCGTGGGAGAATGGCGCCGGAGCGCTCGCGCATGTGGCCGCTGGCGCCATAGTCGGCGAGCAGTGACTCCATCACCTGCAGGACGGATTCATAGAGCGCGCTATCGACCACCTGCCCGCGGCCCGTCTTCTCGCGGTGATGCAGCGCGGCGAGCGCGCCCATGCAGCCATAGGTGGCGGCGAGCGTGTCGCCGATCGAAACGCCCATGCGCGCGGGCGGTCTGTCGGGCTCGCCTACCAGATAGCGCCAGCCGCCCATTGCCTCGCCGACGAGGCCGAAGCCTGCGCGGTCTGCGTAGGGCCCGTCCTGTCCGTAGCCGGAAACGCGCACGACGATGAGGCCGGGGTTGTCTGCGTGGAGCGCCTCGGGTGCGAGACCCCATTTCTCGATCGTGCCGGGGCGGAAATTCTCGATCAGGATGTCGGCCTTGGCGATCAGCTGGCGGGCGATCTCCTGCCCCGCCTTCTGGCGCAGGTCGAGCGCGATGGAGCGCTTGTTGCGGGCGATGACGCGCCACCAGGCGGGCCTGGCGCCCTGTCCCCATTTGCGCATGGGATCGCCCTCGCCCGGCGCCTCAATCTTGATGACGTCCGCGCCCATGTCGCCCATCAGCTGGCCGCAGAACGGGCCGGCGATCAGCGAGCCCATCTCTATGACGCGCAGGTCCTTGAGCGGACCAGTCGCGGGCGGAATGCTCGTGTCCGTCACTTCGGAAAACCTCCCGCGCGGCTGACGAGGCCCGGCAGCGTGCGGCCCATCTTTACCGAAAGCCACTTGGCGGTGTCGATCAGGCCATCGAGCTTCAGGCCGGTCTCAACGCCGGAGCGTTGCAGCATGTATTGCAAGTCTTCGGTCGCGACATTGCCCGTAGCGTTGGGCGCGAAGGGACAGCCCCCGATCCCGGCTATCGAAGCATCGAGCGTCGTCGCGCCGGATTCGAAGCCGACCCACGCATTTGCGACCGCTGTGTTGCGTGTGTCGTGAAAATGCAGGCGGATCGGAATGCCGGGAGCTGCAGCTTTTACCGCGGCCATCACTCTCTTTACCTGAGATGGCACGGCGACGCCGATCGTATCCCCCAGTCCAATCTCCCGCGGCCCTGCGGCGGCGACTTTTCGCACCAGTTCAGCCACGCGTTCCGGCGCGATCTCGCCATCGAAGGGGCAGCCGAACGCGACGGAGATGGTGGCCTGCGCCGAGCGGCCATGTTCCTTGCCCAGCCGGATGATCTCGATGGCGTCTTCCACTGTCTCGTCAGCCGTGCGCCCCTGATTGCGCGTACCGAAGCCGTCGCTGGCTGAGATCACTGCGCCAAGTTCATGCACCTGAGTTTCCAACGCTCGCAGCGCGCCACGCTTGTTGAGGACGAGGCCGATATAGGTGGCGTCCCTAGCGTCCCGCTTCGGCAGGCCGGCGCACACCGCCTCTGCATCCGCCATCTGCGGCACGCGGCCGGGATGGACGAAGCTGGCCACCTCGATGCGCTTCGATCCGGCGGCGATTGCGCGCTCGATCAGTTCGAGCTTGTCGGCCGTCGGGAAGAAGCCTGGTTCGTTCTGCAACCCATCGCGGGCAGCCACTTCCACCATTTCGATGCGCTGGTTTGCCATGATGGCGATATGCTCCTGCTGTGTACCTGTCTCCCTCTGCGCGCGGGCCGCGTCAACACAGTCTGGACGGCAGGCCATGCGAACCTATGATAACGCATGGGGATCAGTGAGATGAAGCACCTGATTTTGAGCGGCGCGTTGCTGGCAGCCGGCGCGTGCGTATCCGCAGCCCCGACGCCGACCGGGAGCCAGACGTCTGTCCCAACCCAGACACAAGCGGCCAACTTGGCGCCCGCCGCGAGCACCCTTGTGATCGACCGCCTTCCAGCGAGCCAGTCTCAGGGCGGCAATCCACGCGACCCGGCCATCATCAAGATGATCGTGATCCACACGATCGGCGGGCCGACATGCGAGAACGGTAAAGTCGTCTACACCACCGCTCCGCAATCAGCCGTCTACTGGCGCGACGACTTTGCGAGGAGGACGGATGCGAGCATCCACTATGTCGTCGACCGCGAGGGAAAGATCGCGCAGCAGCGGGACGAGAACCGGACGGCCGGGCATGTGTCGAGCGAGGTTGATCCGGCGATCAACCAGCGCTCCATCGGCATCGAGCTGACCAACAATGGCGACGGGAAGGATCCGTTTCCCGACGCGCAGCTGGCCGCGGTGGAAGAGCTGGTAGACGACATTGCTGTTCGCTATGCGCTGGGTCCCGGCGCTATTCGCACGCACGCCGAACTCGACACGCGCACGTTCAGCTGTGGCGGCAAGGATGTGCCACGTAAGACCGATCCCGGGCCGCTCTTCCCGCTTGAGCGCATCAAGGCGTCGGTGGCCATGGCCCGGCGCTAGACCGACTTCACGCGGCCGACTGCTTCTTTCCAACCCTTGAGGCGTATGGCGCGCTCAGGCGCCGGCATGGCGGGGTCGAACTTGCGGTCGAGCTTCCAGATCGAGGCGGCTTCTTCCAGCGAGCCGAACTCGCCGGCGCCAACGGCGGCGAGGATGGCGGCGCCGAGAGCTGTGGTCTCTGTATTCTTCGGGCGGACGACTTCGATGCCGAGAATGTCGGACATGAATTGCAGGAACCAGTCATTGCGCGCCATGCCGCCATCGACGCGCAGTCGCTGGGGCGCGACGCCGTCGCTCGCCATGGCTTCGAGCAGTTCGGCCGTCTGGAAAGCGGCGCTTTCGAGCGCGGCGCGGGCGATGTGGGCGATGGTGGATCCGCGTTGCAGACCGAGGATTGCGCCGCGGGCGTTGGAATCCCAATGCGGCGCGCCAAGGCCGACGAAGGCCGGGACGAGGTGGACGCCGGCGGTGTCGGGGATCGACTTAGCAAGCTCGCCCGCGTGTACGCCGTCGCGGATGATCTTCAGTTCGTCGCGCAGCCACTGGATGGTGGAGCCGGCGGACAGGATAGAGCCTTCGAGGGCGTAGGTGCGTCTGCCTGCGACTTGATAGGCGATCGTGCCGAGAAGGCGGGACTTGGAGCGCTTCAACTCGTGCCCGGTATTCAGCACGAGGAAGCCGCCCGTGCCGTAGGTGGATTTGACTTCACCCGCGGCGAAGCACGCCTGCCCCACGAGCGCCGCCTGTTGGTCTCCGGCGACGCCGCGGATCGGCAGGCTGGGACCGAAGATGTCGCTGACGCCGTAGTCTCCGGCGCTGTCGCGGACTTCGGGCAGGAGCTGCATCGGCACGCCGAAGAGATCGCAGAGGCCCTGGTCCCACTTGCCCGTGCGAATGTCGAACAACGATGTGCGCGAGGCGTTGGTGGCGTCTGTTGCGTGCACCTTGCCGCCGGTGAGGCGCCAAATGAGGAAGCAGTCGATTGTGCCTGCCGCAAGCTCACCGCGCTTCGCACGCTCGCGCGAACCCGGCACGGCATCGAGGATGAAGGCGATCTTGGAGGCGGAGAAATAGGGATCGAGCACGAGGCCGGTGAGATCTGCGACGCGTGCTTCATTGCCGGCGTCGGCGAGCGCCTTCGTCCGGTCTGCCGTGCGTCTGTCCTGCCAGACGATGGCGTTGTGAATCGGCTCGCCGGTCTTGCGGTCCCACACGACCACCGTCTCGCGCTGGTTGGTGACGCCGATGGCGGCGACTTTTCGCGAGCCGAGCCGCTCCAGCGTCTGTTCGGCCGTGCGGCGCTGGGTGCGCCAGATGGCTTCCGGATCGTGCTCGACCCAGCCGGATTGCGGGAAGATCTGCGGGAACTCTTCCTGCGCGGACGCGGCGATTGCGCCGTCGAGCCCGATGGCCATGGCGCGGCTCGACGTCGTGCCTTGATCGAGGGCCAGGATCACGCCTTCAGCCATGGATCATTTTCCGTACCGGTTGCGTTCGAACTGGATCGTCGGTCCGCCATGATAGGTCGTCCGCACGCGTTCGCGAAAGCCGTACTTGTTTGCAAGGCGGATGGAGGCGGCGTTGCCGGGATCTATGATGCAGACCTGCTTTGGCGCGTCGAGGATCTTGTCGGCCCAGGAGAGCGCGGCGCCGACGGCCTCCGTCGCGTAACCCCTGCCCTGGGCTGTGGGAACGAAGGCCCAACCGACCTCGGACTCGCCCTCGAAGCTGGGCGCCATGTCCCGGCGGGCCTCCATGATGCCGACTTCGCCGATGAGACGTCCGGAGGCTTTCTCTTCGACGGCCCAGAAGCCGTGCCCCATCATCACCCACATGCCGGCATAGCGCATCATGCGCGCCCAGACTTCTTCGCGCGTGAACGGCTTGCCGCCGATGAAGCGGATGACATCCGGGTCTCGCCACATGGCGGCGCAGAATGGCAGGTCGCTCACAGAATGCGCGCGCAGGCGCAGTCGGTCTGTTTCTACCAAAGGCGCACGATCAAATCCGCTGGAGGTCATGCTTTTTGAAACTCATGAATGGGTCCGAGGTTGAGGGCCTGCCCGATCTCGTCAAGCGCAGCGCGGCTTTCGGTGAGGAGCGCAGGATCAGCAAGGTCGGCGGCGGTGAGCCGGTCACGATAGTGGCGGCGGACGATGCCTTCCAGGGCGGTGATGCGCGCCTCATCGAGGATGACGCTGGCAGAGAGCGCCGCGCGCTCTTCCTCGGTCAGGACAACGCGAAGGCGCAGACAGGCGGGGCCGCCGCCGTTGCGCATCGACTGGCGCAGGTCGAAATAGTGCGCCTGCCGGATGGGACCGTTGGAGGCCAGCACGCGGTCGACATAGGCCTTGGCGTTGGGCGTTTCCTCGACCTCGTGAGGAAGGATCAGCGCCATGCCGCCCTCCGGAAGCGTCACGATCTGGGAGTTGAAGAGATAGGATTTGACAGCCTCGGCGAGGCTGAGTTCGTCCGACGTCGCCTCCAGCACGTGCAGCTTGAAGCCGGATGCCTTGCAGCGCATGACCAGCTGCTCCAGCAGGACGGCGCGGTTCTCGAACGCTTCCTCGTGGCAGAGCAGGACATTCTCATTCGACACTGCGACCACGTCATTGTGGAAAGCGCCAGCCTCGATTGCCTTGCGCGACTGTTGCGCCAGGATGAAATTGCCCCAGCCCACCCCGTGCGTGGTCGCCACGATGTGCGAGGCCTCGACGGCCTGCCGTGCAAAAGCGCCCGCTGGATCCTTCACCAGCGCAGACCTGCCATGCACGAACAGCTCATGGCCGCGTGACCCGTGGCGCTTCGTGATGCGGCACTGGTTCGCCGCGCCCTCGTCTCCGAAGACAGCGAACGGAACCGGATCGTGGACCTTGAAGTGTTTCTCGTTCGCGAAGATCGCCCGGAGCACGCGCGTCGTGGTTTCGGCTTCGATGGAACGGTGGAGGTGCGATGAGAGATTAGCAGGGGTGAAGTGGGCGCGCCCGTCCGCCGTGTCGGCCGAGGGTGAGACTGTTGCTGCGTTCGCCGCCCACATGGCCGAAGCGGAGCTGACATTGGCGAGCAGCATGGGCGAGGCGGCGTGCGCCGCGCTCAGCACTTCGGCGTCGCTGCCGGAGAATCCCATCTTGCGGAGGCTTGGGATATGGGGACGTTCGTGCGGCGGCAGGACGCCCTGCACCAGGCCCATGCCGATGAGCGCGCGCATTTTGGCGAGGCCCTGAAGGGCAGCTTCGCGCGGGTTCGAGACATTGCCCTGGTTCGTCGCGGAAGCGACATTGCCGCGTGCGAGGCCGCCATAGTTGTGCGTGGGGCCGACGAGGCCGTCGAAATTGACCTCGATGGCCCCATCTTTGCTGTTTATGTCGCTGCTCACGAGCGGAAGCCGACGATGGGTTCGTCGTCGCTGACCGGACCGGGCGCGATGAGGCTCGCCATCGGCCAGGCGGAATAATCCGCCGCGTAATAGCCTGCGGGGCGATGATTTCCGGATTGGCCGGCGCCGCCGAAGGGCGCTGCGCCCGAAGCGCCTGTCGTCTGACGGTTCCAATTGAGCACGCCGGCGCGGACTTCCGTCTCGAAGCGATCGAAGAGTTCTTCGCTGTCTGAGATCAGCCCCGCAGCGAGGCCGAACCTCGTATTGTTCGCCTCAGCCAGCGCGGCATCGAAATCCGGGACGCGGATCACCTGCAGGATCGGGCCGAAGACTTCTTCATCCTTGCGCGCGTTGATCGCGGTGACGTCGATGAGACCCGGCGAGAGGAAAGCGGGCCCGAGCGAGATGCGCCGCGTCTCGCGGATGGCGACGCCGCCCGCGCCTAGCCACTCGGCCTGTGCGGCGATCACGGCGTCTGCGGCCTTCGCCGAGATCAGCGGGCCGATGAAGGGCTGGGAGATGGCGTCAGGCTGGCCGACGATGATGCTGTCGATCGCGTGGGTGAGCGCTGCGATGGCCGCATCGCCCTGCGCTCCTGTGCGGATGATCAGGCGGCGGGCGCAGGTGCAACGCTGGCCCGCGGTGATGTAAGCGGACTTGACGATGATGCGCGCCGCAGCGTCGAGATCCGTCGCATCCCACACCACCAGCGGATTGTTGCCGCCAAGTTCGAGCGCGAGGATCTTCTCCGGCTTGCCCGCCAGCGCCTTGTGGATCGCCTTGCCCGCCGGCACGCCGCCGGTGAAGAGCACGCCATCGACGCCGTCGTGTGCGACCAGCGCCTCGGCAGGGCTGCGCGCGCCCTGCACGAGATTGATGACGCCTGGGGGAATCCCCGCCTCTTCCCACAACCGTATCGTGAACTCGGCAACCTCCGGCGTCTGTTCGGACGGTTTGAAGATCACCGTATTGCCAGCGATGAGCGCGGGCATGATGTGGCCGTTGGGAAGATGGCCCGGGAAGTTGAACGGGCCGAGCACGGCCATCACGCCGTGCGGATGGTGGCTGATCCGCGCCGTGAAGGCGCCGGCGGAGGCTTCCTTCGTCGGGGTGCGCTCGGCGTAGGCTCTCACCGAAAGATCCGCCTTGCCGATCATCGCGCCGGCTTCGGTGGCGGCGTCCCACATCGGCTTGCCTGTGGAGCGGGAAATCACCGCGGCCATGTCGGCCTTGCGGCTCTCGACCAGCTTGGCGAAGGCGCGGACGATGGCGATCCGCTCCTCGATCGGCCGGCGGCGCCAGTCCGGGAAAGCCTTGCGCGCTGCATCCACGGCGCTGTCGACGTCCGCGTTGGACGCCTCCCGGCCGCGCCAGATCTCAGCCTCGTCTGCCGGGGCGATGGAGGCGAAATAGCCGCCCTGCCCGCTGATCCAGCGGCCATCGATGAAGCACTCGCCGGTGAATGTGGGAAAGCTCATGCCGAGCGCTCCCGCGTGCGGTAGACGAGAAGCTGGTCCGCGCCGCTGGCGCCGAGGCGTGCGACGGCTTCGCTGCGAGGTTCGCCGCTGCCGAACTGGGTCGCGGCGAACTTGGCCAAGCTCGCGGTGGAGACAAGGCCGCGGGGTCCCGGATCACCGGCCGCGAATTCTGCGGCTGACATGCGCAGGGCGCTGCGCACGATATCGATATGATCGGTGAAGGCCTCGACCGAGGGGCCTGCGTCGAAGATGTCCACCACGTTGTTGTAGTGGAAACCCTGGCTCTTGAGCATGGCGAGCGCCGGCTCGGCATCCGGATGCGGGCGGGCGATGCAGGCGCGGGCTTCGGCCGGAAGCAGGTCGGCGTAGATCGGATAGCGCGGCATCAGGTCGGCGATGAAGCGGTGGTCGCGCGCGCTGCGAGCATCGGCCTTGCGATAATCCATCTTGAAGAACTTGTGGCCGACAGCATCCCAGAACGGCGAGTTACCCTCGCCATCGGTGAAGCCACGGATCTCGGCCATCGCCCTGGGTCCGAACCTCACCGGATCAGCGGCGATGAGAAGCAGGCGCGCAAACGACAGCAGCCTGCCCCGCCCGCCGCCGCGCGCGTCGCGCTCGATGAACAGCGTGCCGAGTTCGGTGTCGCCATGGTAGTCGTTGACCAGATGCAGCAGGTCGAGCTCGACCTTCACGTTCAGCTCAGGCGAGAGCTTCGAGTCACGCGAGATGCGGTAGGAGTAGAAAGGCCGCTCGTAGCCAAGATTGGTGAACAGGCTGGCGACGCCCAGAAGCTTGCCCTCTTCTTCCATCACCAGGAAGTAGCACTCGTTCTCCGGCGGCGCGGAAGGGCGGGTAAAGGCGGCGAGCGACTTCTCGATGCGCTGGGCCATTGCCTCGCGCGATTGCGGCATGGTCAGCATGCCGGGGTCGACACGCGTAATCATGTCCTCGAGGCGGTCGAGGTCCTGCCGGTTTGCGGGGCGAACGATTGCGGCCATGGGCGGGAGGCTAAGTCTATTTTTTCAATATAGGGAAGCGCTTTGGGGTTTGCCTGCGCTCCTAGCCTTCTGCTTCCAGCTGCGCCAGTGTCTGGCGGCCGAAGAGTTCCACGGCGGCGCGAAGATCATTGGGGAGAATCCCGCCTCCGCCCGACGCCTTGACGTAGAACCGGTCTTCCACCAGCCGGCCATAGCTGCCGCTTTTGGAGGAGTTGTTCCAGTCCTCGACCACGATGGCCTCGGCCACGCGGCGGCGGCGCGAATAGCCGTCGGAAGTCTCGCGGTCGTATTCCGATGTGGCGGGGCCGCCAAAGCCGATCTCCCTGGCGATGGTCGGAGAGAGTGTCAGCTGCAACATGATATAACGGCTGCCGCGGCGGTATTCCGCCTCGACCTGCACGTTACGCGCGCCGCCGACCCCGCGCTTCTCTGCGCTGACGGCCACGCGGTCGAGATTGGCGATCTTGGGCGGCGTCGTTCCGCGCAGGTCTTCTCCCACGGGGACCGCAGGCGCACCTGCTGCAAGCTCGCCCGCAGAGTCCGGCAACGGTTCGGGGCTGAGATCGAGGGCTGCGCCTTGCGGTACGTTCCCGAGCTCAGCGGCGCGCAAGGCAGTCATCGTCGGAAAAAGCGCGCCGGTTGAGGCGGACATCGCCATGGTGATCAGGCCAACGCCAAGGGCCAGCGCCACGGCAAGCAGCGCTGCAACGATTGAATAGTTGATGCCTTGCTTGCCTTTCACGTGCATCACCTTCGGGGCGCCAACGAAAAGCAGATACAGGCTGTAGGTGGCGCCGAGCAGGGCGAACACCCCAAGCGCCGGCGCGATGGTAAGCGCGCCCGCAAGCATGGCGGCTGTGATGGAGTAGGCCGAGAGCTTGAAGGCCTGCGCATAGCTTTGTTCTCCGCCGAAGCGCCGGGCGAGCCAGTCGAGCATGAGGGCGAAGAGAAAGACGCCCGCAACCGCCAGCACAAAGAATAGCGTCGAGGAGATGACGACGCCGAACAATGGCGCGCGGTGGAATACGCCGCCCGCTTCTACCCCCAACACCGAAAGGCCGATGATGGTTGCAAACGTCGGGATCGCAGCCAGGGGCACGACATAGCCGAGCGTCAGCTTGCGCAGTTCCACGGCCTCAAGGTCGATGACATCCCATTCGGCGCTGGGAGAGAGAAGCAGGTTCCGAACCCGCTTTATGAGCGCAAGCATACAAGGCTCTCCCGACCGCTCCCCAAGTGCAGCTTAGCGCCGAAAACGGCCCGTAAAGCCCCTCATCCCCGCCAGGCCTTTGATAGTAAGCGACATTACATCCCACTGGCGAGTCATCACGGCGCAGTGTATGAGGAGGAAACTCGGGAGTTTCGGGCGCGGATCAGAGACGCCCGTTTCTGACATTTTGGGAGCATTGGACATGGACGCAGCAGCCGCCCAGCCCGCCCGCCGTGAAGCAACACCGCAGGAAAAGCGGCTGACCTTCATCGCCATCATGATCGTCTTCCTGCTCAGCGCGCTGGACCAGACGATCGTTTCGACGGCGATGCCGACCATCGTTTCGGAGCTGAAAGGCCTCGACCTCTATCCGTGGGTGACGACGATCTACCTCCTCACCTCCACGGTGATGGTGCCGATCTGGGGCAAGCTGGGCGACCTCTACGGCCGCAAGCTGATCCTGATCTGGGGTATCCTGATCTTCGTCGCCGGCTCCTGGCTGTGCGGCATTGCCGGTGAGTTCGGCGACATGCCGATCGTCGGCGGCGGCATGATGCAGCTGATCGTGTTCCGCGGCATCCAGGGCATCGGCGGCGGCGCGCTGTTCACGACGGCCATGGCGACGATTGCCGACCTGTTCACTCCGCGCGAGCGCGGCAAGTATTTCGGCCTCTTCGGCGCCGTGTTCGGCCTGTCCAGCGTGATCGGCCCGATCGTCGGCGGCTATTTCACTGACCATGGCAGCGCCGACATCCTCGGCATGCATGTCGCGGGCTGGCGCTGGGTGTTCTACATCAACCTGCCGACCTCGATCATCGCGCTCCTGCTCATCGGCATCAAGATGCCGAACCTCGGGCACACCGGCGGCGGCAAGATCGACTATATCGGCGCGGTCCTGGTGGTCATCTCCATCGGCGCGCTGATGCTTGGCCTGTCGTGGGGCGGACAGAAGGGCTGGACGTCTCCAACAGTGCTTGGCCTCTTCACTGTGGCCTTTGCGGTAGGCGCAATCTTCCTGCTGGTTGAGAGCAAGGAGAAGGAACCGATCCTTCCCCTGCCCCTGTTCAAGATAAAAGCCTTCACCACGGCGAACATCGCCTCGGTCATCATCTCCATGGCCTTCATGGGCACCATGGTCTACCTGCCGCTCTACCTGCAGTTCGGCCTTGGTATGCAGGCGACCAACTCGGGCATGCTGCTCCTGCCATTGATGGCGGGCCTCATCGTCTCGGCGACGCTGTCGGGCCGGTTGGTGACAACGACCGGCAACTACAAGGTGCTGATGTTCACCGGCGCCGCTTTCCAGATCCTCGGCTTCTACCTGATGGCGCAGCTTCACCCCGGGTCCGGCACGTACGACGTGATCTGGCGCATGTTCATCCTCGGCATCGGCCTGGGGCCGGCGCAGAGTCTGTTCAACATGGTCTCGCAGAGCGCGGCTCCGGTCCACCAGATCGGCGTCGCCACATCGACCGGCATGTTCCTGCGCCAGACCGGCGGGATGGTGGGCGTTTCGGTCCTCGGCGCGATCCTGCAAACCAAGCTGTCGGAATCCGGGGCCATGCCGGGCGGCGGCAAGTTCGACATGGCGGTGATGGAAAAGTTCGCCATGGCAGCCAAGGCAAAAGGCGGCGGCCCTATCAAGATACCGCCTGCGATCGCACAAGCGTTCACGGACGCGATGAGCTACATCTTCATCGGCGCCCTGTTCATCGTCGTGGTGGCGGTCGCGGCGATTTACTTCATTCCGCAGATCACACTGCGCGGGCGGGGTCCGGGCCAGAACCTGGAGAAGGCTGTCGAGGGCGTGGCGCCTGAGGGGCCGATCACCCGGAACGCGCCTGCGACGGGCGCCGCCGACTAGCTAGCGGATGATGCGGTAGAGCTTCAGCGGGCCTTCGATCGCGACAGGATCGAGCCAAGTGGGGTGAGCGCCCTCGGCCAGCTGCCAGGACAGCGTCTGTTCGGGCGCGACACCTTCGGCTGCGTGGCTGGCGTAGAAGCGCGTTTCGGGAAGCCCCGGGCAGATCAGGACGTAGTCGGCAACCGAGCGCGTGACGATTGAGCGCGCTGCATCCGGGCTGGTGCGCATTGCCTGGATCATGGTCATCGTGCCGGCGACGTCGCGATGATAGGGGCCGGCGAGAACGGAGTGCTCCGTCCACACCAGCACGTTCGCGCCGATGGTGAACTGGTTGAGCATCACGCCTTTAGGGACTGCATTGAGCGCACGGAAGGCGGCGGGTGTCGCGCAATCGTCGGAACTTTCCACGCGAGCCTGATAGTCGGCCATCACGGCCTTGGGCGTGATGCGGGCCTGCAATGCTCCACCCGCGCTGGCCCAGGCGGCGGCGGCTGACGAGGCGGCGATGCCTGCGAAGGCCAGCAGCCGGATAGCGGAAGCCTTCGAGCGATAGTCGCGCCGGGCCTTTGCGACGAACCAGGCGCCGAACGGCAGGGCAAAGGTGGTTGCGAAGGTGGCGCCGCGGATTTGCCAGGCGAGAACGGCCCACGAGAAGAGAAGGAAGCTGAGCACGATCCAGCCTTCATGATCGCGCCAGCGTCGGCGCAGATAGAAGAACGCGGCGATCAGGCCTGCGAAGGCCGCGCCCGCTGTCGTCAGCAGCAAGCCGGAATTGTCGGCGAGGAGATCGGCGAGCGAGCGGGTCTCGGAGATCTGCGCCATCCAGAGCCGGTTCATGTCGGCGCTCATCGCCGCGTAGCCGCCGCCGAGACAGCCGGGGAACAGCACGATCAAGGCGATCATGGAGGAGAGACCAAGTACGCCTGCGAGGATGAAGCGGCGGACGAGGTTCGATGTGAGCGACGCGGGCGCTCCTCCGCCCAGCACCATGGCGACTGCGCCGCTGGCAAGGCCAAGGCCGAGGAAGGGTGTCGACATGGTATCGCAGACCGGGGCGTTCCAGTCATGCGCGGGAACCATGGTTGCAAAAAGTGCGAGCGAGGATGCAGCAAGGCCGAGGCCAAAGAGCAATAGCCCGCGCCCGAACACCTGCGGCTGGAACAGCCAGGCAAGGCCCGCGGCGAGGATGCCGGCTACAACCAGTGGCACAGCCTCGGCAGCTGTCGCCATAGCAAGGCCAAGAGCAAGGCCCGCCCACATGCCGCCGGAGGGCGTGCGATCCATGCGGATGAGGCCAAGCACCGCCCCCATGCCAAGCACGAGTTCGACATTGTGATGGTCGAAAGCCCCCGGCGAGAACTTCTCGATCGCCGGGAAGGCCAGCGCGGCGAGTATGGCGCCGCACCATTGCGCCTCCGCCTTCAGCTTGTCGCGCGCGCCGACTTCGCCTGCCACCTGCACGGTGAGGTACATGAACGCCGCAAGCAGGCCGAGCGGCCAGAGGAAGGCTGTCGCTATCTCGGCGCCGTGCTGGCCGAGGATTGGGGTGAGCAGGAGAATGGGAAGCGCGAGCGCGGCATCGATCCAGCGGGCCCAGTGCATCGGCGTGCCTTCGGGCGGATTGAGGCGCAGCTGGACGCTGTCGAACCAGCCCTGCCCTGCGATCAGGTCTCGCACACGCACGAGGCGCATGGCGTTGTCGGGTTCACTGAAATCCTGGTGGAAGGCCGCGAGGCCGGCGCCCATGACGAGAATCGCCGCCGCCAGCGCCCAGCCGGCGATCCAGACGACATGCTCTTGTCTACGGATGCCGACTTCTTCGGCCATCGCACGCCCGCCAAACGCCTGAACTTCATATTCCCTAGCAATTCCGGCTTAAGCATTCGCAAAGCGCCGGCCCCGCAGGGGATCAAAACAGTGCCGGCTCTCTGCGAATTAACCCTCCCGCCGGGATCCCGCCATCATCGCCACAATGCGGTGGGCGCGCCGCCCTAACCCAGCCGCGGGCGAAGCTCACACCTTCAGACACGCGGGATGACGAACCCGCGACATGGCCGCCTCCACCGTCCGATCCCCGGCAGGCGCGCGGCCCGGAGGGACCAATGAGTATCCGCATTATCGCCCGCACGGCACTTCTGGCGGGCGTCGCCCTGGCATCTGCTGCCGCGGCGAGCGCTGACGTGTTCATGAAGGTGGAAGGCACGCCCGGCGAGGCTCGCCAGCGCGGTTTCGAAGGCCAGGTCGTGCTCTCAGGCGCCACCATCAATATCTCTAGCTTCGTGACGCCCGACCCGGAAGGCATCGCCGACAACGTCCGCACGGTGAGCGCCGGCTCTCTCTACCTCACGAAAATGCTCGATCGTTCCTCTCCCAAGCTGATGATGTCGGCTGTGGAAGGCGCGCCCCTGGGCACCATCGAGATCAGCTTCACCTCGCCCAACTCCAACGGCGTCGGTCAGACGGTGGACGCCAAGTGGATCATCGAAGGCGCGGAGGTCCGCTCGTACAACGCCTTCCCCGACGCTGCGAACGCCAACATGCAGTCGGAGCAGATCGAGGTCGCCTATGCCTCGATGCGCTATCAGTACTTTACCAAGGACGCGAAGGGACAGCGCACCGGCGGCATGGAAGAGGTTAAGTGGAAAGTGCCGGAGGGCCAGCTTTTCCCCACCGACGAAGGCTGCCACTAGTTAAAGCACCCATTGTTAATGCGTAAGCGGGGTCGGCCGGGTTTTGCCCGGCCGATTCATATGGGCCTAACTAGGCCATGTTAGGTTTCTCCAGAATTAGGGGAGTTACTCCATGGCCAAGGCTTCATTCCACAAGAACCAGAAAGTGTTCGTGAAGCCCGTCGGCACATGGGCCCTCATCGAGCGCGTCATTCCGCAGTGGGTGAAGGGCCTCGATGAACCGCTGAAGGTTCACTACGATGTCGGCCTCGGCCGCGAATTCTCCGCCAGCGAACTCACCGCCGACAAGGCCAATGGCCCGATCGACGACGTGGCGGATCTCGACAACTGGCGCGTCAACCGCGCCAAGAACCGCTGGCAGGAAACGGGCGACGCGCCCGCCAATCACCCCTACCCCGGCACCTATCCGATCGTGACGACGGATGACAAAAACTGGGGCGGCTGGCGCGTGCCGTCGGCGGAATACGACCGCGACCCGCAGAAGATCGAATTCCAGGCCCGCATTATCGAGGCGTCGCCCCACCTGATGCGCATCGCCAAACAGCTGGCCCTGTTCGCGACGAACCACGCTGAGGATTGCCCGACCGAGCTGCTCGACCTCGCCAAGAAGTCGACCATGCTGCTGCGCCGCGTCTATGACACGGCTGACGCGGTCAAGCTGCAGGCTGCGGAGTAACCCGCCAGCGCTTCAGCTTGAAAAGTCGCGCGGCTGTTTTCGGCCGCAGACCGGCCGTTCTGAACAAGCGATCCAGGCGTCAGTGCGTCACCAGATATTTGGCGAAGTCATCGATTGTCTCGGCCAGCTCAGTCGGCTTCGTGAGGGGCAGCCTGCGCCCGGCGTCCAGCCATTTCAGGGGCGCCGATGGATGCAGGGCGACTAGTCGCTCGCCGCCCTCGCGCCATAACCTGTTGTTTCGCCGGGCGTGTTCGGTCGTGTTCTCGCCTGCTGACTTCGTCGCGAGAACCATCACGGCCGGGCAGTCGATCTTGGCGTAGAGGCTGTACAGGCGCTGGCGATGGGCATCAACATCGACAACGATATCAGCGATGTCAGCGATGTCAGCGATGTCATCGCCTGAAAGG
>DASYKO010000119.1:0-4461 GCA_035995285.1 Hyphomonadaceae bacterium
AGCCGAGCCTGGCGTCCGTCGGCTCGTCATGCGTGATCTGGTGATAGGTCTTGGTCTCGCCGGAGATGTAGGCCGTGGAGAGGCCCGGCGTGTGGACGAAGTTGAACACGCGCGTCTGGTTGCAGGCGAGGCCCATGGCGAGCAGGCGCGCCATCGTCTTCGAGTTGGTGTTGACGACATCGACCATGACGTTCGAGGGGCCTGCGTCGGGCGCCTTGGGCACTTCGCAGGCTTCGCACGGCTCGGGCTTCTGAAGCTGCATTTCGAGCTGGTTTTCGATCTCGCGCAGCGAGGTGAAGTACTGGTCGAGCTTGGCGCGGTCGGCGCTGCCGGCCTCGGCCATCAGGGCCTTGCGCTGTTCGGCGACGGCTGAAAGCGCGCTCTGGCGCAGGATGATGTCCTGGTTCGGCTTCCAGTTCGGATCGTTGGGGTCCTGGAAGCCTTCGCCGAACAGGCGGTTGTAGAGCGCGGTCGGCGTCGTCTCGGGCGTCGAGAACGTCTTGCCGTTACGCGTGGAGTAGTTGGCCGTGCGCTCGCCGGAGGCCGAGATATCAAGCTGCTTGAAGCGCGAGCCTGCGCCCAGCACGTCGGCAATCTTGGTGTCGAAGGAGGGGCCGGCCATTACGCCGTTCGTCGCAGGCGCAGCGCCGCCGAGGATGCCGGCATTGCCGCTCCAGTGCACGATGTTCGGCTTGCCGTCCGAGATCACCCGGAAGCCGGAGAAGACGGAAACCTTGTGGCGCAGCTCGGCGATCGAGGAGAGTTCGGGCGTTGCCTCATAACCGCGGCCCTGCTTCTTCGGCACCCAGCGCGATCCGCCTGTCGGCGTATCGGTGAGGCCGAGGCCCCAGAAGTATGTGCCGAAGCGCACCGGCAGCTTCGCGCCCTGCGCGTAGGCCGTGCCGTTGGTGTTCAGGAACTGGTCGAGCACCGGAACGCCGACACACACGCCGGCCCCGCCAAGCAGGCCTCGCATCACGGAGCGGCGGTTGAATGATTTGCCCATGGGGCGACTCCCGATTGAAAAAGTAGGCGATCTGGAAACGAGTTAGGGTTTGGGCTTGGCGGTGGCCGGCGCGGCGGGTTGCACCGCTCCGGCGGGGATAGTGGCTTTCAGGAATTCAGGGCTCGATGCGATCTGAACCATCAGCTCGGGCAGGCGATAGCCGGCAGCGACAAACGCAGACGTCTGGCCCGCCAGATAATCCTCGTCGCGCTCATCCGTCTTGCGGCCCGTCCCGTAGGCAAAGACGTTGCGCACGAGACAGGCGGGAACGCGTGAATCCTCGTGCAGGTACTTCGCAAGGCCCTGTGCGCCCGTGATGGTCTTGCCGTCGACCTCGGCGCTCACATCAATCGGCGCGCCATTCTCGCTCAGCCGCAGCTGTCCGAGCCCGTCGAAATGCTCCAGCGCCAGTCCCGGCGGATCGCTGCGGCGGTGGCAAGCGGTGCAGCCGGTATTCTGCATGTGATCCAGCAGGCGCCCGCGCACCGTCCCGCTCGCACTGTCGCGGACCTTCGAGAAGTCCACGTCGGCCGGCGGGTCAGGCGTCGGCTCGCACATGAAGATCTCGTGCACCTTCACCCCACGCCGCGTTGGCGAGGACGCCGCGGGATGGGCAAACAGCGACAGGAAGCTCACCTGCGTGAGAACGCCCGCCCGCTCCGAGGACTCCGGGAAGGTGTAGGACGTCCACTCCTCCTTCGATGCGTACGGCACCTTGTAGATCGAGGCGAGGTAGCGGTTGATCTGCGTCTCGTTGGACGAGAAGATGTCGCGATAATCCCGCTTCTTGTCGACCAGCAGGTCGACCATGGTCCGCAGCGTCTGTTCCTTCGCGCTGTCCGAGACCGACTGGTTGAATTTGGGGTAGGCGCCCGGATCCTTGGTCAGGTTGTCGAAGCCATCGAGCTGCAGCATGTCGACGAAGAAGGCGCGCGCACCATCGTGGAATTTCGGCGCCGCAACCATGCGGGCCAACTGCTGCTTCAGCGTCACATCCGAATGGATTGCGCCGGACTTGGCCGCGTCTATCAATTCCTGGTCCGGCGCTGAATCCCACAGCAGGTAAGAGAGCCGCGAAGCCTTGGTGTAGCCATCGAGCCTGTAGCTTCCGGCCTTTGCCGGATCGGCCTCCGCCATCTCTATCCGGAACAGATATTCCGGCGCCATCAAGAGGCTCACCAGCGCCAGCTTCATCCCGGCATAGAAGTCGCCGGTCTTCGCCGCGCCATCATTCGCCGTCTTCACGCGCGCGCCGAGTTCTGTCGTGGTGAGGGGGCGGCGGAACAATTGCTCGCCGATCTTGGCTATCACATGCCGCGCGCAGGCATCGTCCGCCTTCTTCGCGTCCGCCGGCTGGCACGGCACGGTCCTGGCGCGGACCTTTTCTTTCAGCGCCTGGTCGGCGATCGAACCCGCCAGCGAGAAATACTGCTCGAACCCCGACGACGTCAGCGACAGCTGCGCCCCGCCGATCGCCAGCAATCCATCCTCGCGCTTCTCAGGCTCGAAGCGAGCATTCAGCAGGATGTCCGGACCGAAAACGTCCGCGACCGCGTGCCGGTATTGCGTCTCGGTGATCCGCCGGACGTTGACCTTGATCGGCGCAGCCGCAACCGGCGCCACACGCGGCGTCTGGGCAGAAGCCGTTGAAAACGGTTGCTGCACGGGCAGACCCGCGCCGATCAGCGCCAGCCCGACCACGCCTGCCGCAATAGCCGCCGTTGCCGTCTTCAATATTCCCTCCGGGATGGCTCCGGGCTTGCGCCTCTTTTGCAGTCCGAATAGACCGTAACAGCGCCCCAACGTCAACACTGGGCGTCAACACGCTTTGGCGTGCTCGGGGAACAGGGTCTGCAATGGTGATGACCGTTCGGTATCTGTCGGCAGGTCTCGCCTTGATGGGCGCCGGCGCAATTCTTGTAAGCGCAGGGCCCGCGCTGGCCCAGGCCGCCCCTGCCGGCGATGCGGAAGCCGGCGCCGACCTCTATTCCACCGAATGCCGCGGCTGCCATTCCGTCTCGATCGCGCCGACCCACCGCGGCCTGATCAATCGCCCCGCAGCCAGCGTTGCGGCATTCACCGGGTACAGCGACGCCCTCAAGGCCAAGGGCGCCGCCGGCCTCGTCTGGACGGAAACCAACATCAGCACTTTCATCACAGGGCCGCAGAATCTGGTCCCCGGAACCCTGATGACCAAGATCATCGCCGACCCGCAGCAACGCGCCGACATCATCGCCTACATCGCAACGTTGCCGCCCCCCAGACAGCAGTAACCGGACAACAATGAGCAGGATACCCACCAAGCTGGACGCAACGGCGAGCAAGCGCGCCGCCAAGCCCACCCAGGACGACAATGTCGTCGTCCTCCGCGGACCTCATGCAGAGCGCACGGCGGCGATGCGCAAGCGCCTCATCGAGGCGGCAATCGAATGCCTGACGAAGCGGGGCTATGGCGCCACCACGCTGCAGCTGGTCACCGACACCGCCAACGCCAGCCGCGGCGCGATCCTTCACCACTTCCCCAACAAGGTGGATCTGATGATCGCCGTGGCCGAATACGCCGCAGGAAAACAGAACCGGCACGTGGCGCGCCTGCTGGCGGACACCGAGCCCGGCATGGACCGCTTCCTCGCCCTCACCACGGCGATGTGGGACGCCGTGCAGCGCCCGCCCGCCATCGCTCTCCTTGAGATCATGATGGGCTCACGCAGCGACGCCGACCTCGGCGCGCGCTTTCCCGCCGTCATCGCAACCCTCGAGAAGCAACAGCGCGACGGCGTGTGGGAAGTGGCCCAGAGCATTGGCATCACCGACCGTGCGCAGGTCGAGGCCATGGGCTCGCTTCACAACGCAGCCATGCGCGGCCTCGCCATGGAGCTGATGTTCTCCAAGGACGCCCGCAAAGCCGGCGAAGCCATGAAGCTCCTCGGCCGCTACAAGACCTGGCTCACCGGCAAGCTGGTCACCAAGGCTCTCGACTAGTCCGCCCTGCGACTACCCAAAAAAATTGCGGCGCGGGAAGACCCCGCGCCGCAAGAATGGCCAGTCAGGAGAGAGACGTTTCGCTGGCCAGTAGTAAGCTGCTCGAGAGAACAGCTTTCGAGACCTCGTGAACCGCGGTGATGATATCAATCAGATCTGACTGTTAGTAAAGCGGAGCCACCAAGCGTTTGTGGCCGCACACCCGAAAAATTGCGTTCTGCGACAGCGAAACTTGCCCGCAAACCGCGCGTGCAGCCCCAACTTCGCACAACGAGGCAGAGGAGAACTTGGTGTTTGAATCTCTCGACCCCCGCCAACCAGCCTCACGAGCAGAGGGGAACTTAGTGTCTTCGTGTCTCCCTTAGTGTCTTCGTGTTGAAAACTTGTCCCCCCGCGTCCACCGGCCCAGGCCGTTCTCACCAAGAGCACCTGCCTACGCTCCTTCGGAGCTTCGGCACGGCAGGCCAAGTGAG
>DASYKO010000120.1:0-11816 GCA_035995285.1 Hyphomonadaceae bacterium
AAGGTTGGCGTCTTTCTCGCCGAGGTGATCGAGCAGGCGGCCGGGGGCGGCAACGATGACGTCGACGCCGCGGTTCAGCGCCTGGCGCTGGGGATTGTGGGCGACGCCGCCGAAGATGGTGGCGACGGTCATGCCAAGCTCTGCGCCATAGGCCTTGAACGAGTCTGCGATCTGAGTCGCAAGCTCGCGCGTGGGCGAGAGCACGAGGCAGCGGCAGCCCTTGCGGGGCGCAGGCTTACGGTCGGCGGCGAGGCGGTGGAGGATGGGAAGGGCGAAGGCGGCGGTCTTGCCGGTGCCGGTCTGGGCGATGCCGAGAAGGTCGCGGCCGGCCATCACGCCGGGGATGGCTTTCGCCTGGATGGGCGTGGGTTCGGTGTAGCCCTTCGCGGTCAGCGCCTTGAGGATAGAGGCGTTGAGTCCGAGTTCTGTAAATTGGGTCAAATGAGGGGGAGTCTTTCGTGTGCGCGTGAACGCGGGCTCGTCCCCTGGACGGCTCCGCTCGAAGCGCTGCTTTTTGGGAAGGCCCGGCGTGTGCGGGCGTTCATGCGATCTCTTCAGGGCGCTTCACGAGCCGGGACCTGTCTCAGGACCCTCACGCAGTCGGAGCGCCGATATCGGCCCCGTGTCTTGGGGACGCGAGCGGCATATCGGCACAAAAGGCCTTAAGGTCAAGTTATTCAGTGCACTTAGCTTTCGTTATGTCTACGAATTAACCGGCAGTGTAGTGCTCTAGACCTTGCGGCACAGGCGATTTCGCACGCTGCGCGACGGAAAGCCTCAATTGGTGGAAGATTTCTCGAAGGACGTCGAAGCGGTCAGCCGCATCGACGCCGTACCCCAGATTCTCGACGTGGTGTGCCGGATGACCGGCATGGGCTTCGCCGCCGTGGCCCGGGTGACCGAGGACCGCTGGATCGCCTGCTCCGTCAGGGACGACATCCAGTTTGGGCTGAAGCGCGGAGGGGAACTGGCGGTCAAGACGACGATCTGCGACGAGATCCGCGGCAGCTTCGAGGCCGTTGTCATCGACGAAGTAGCGGCCAGCGAGCATTGGCGCACGCATCACACTCCGCTTCAGTACGGCTTCCAGAGCTACATCTCCTTCCCCATCATGCTTCGCGGCGACCGGTTCTTCGGCACGCTGTGCGCAATCGATCCCAGGCCCAACAAGCTCGACACGCCCGAGATCAGGGGCATGTTCAAGCTGTTCGCCGACCTCATCGCCTTCCACCTCGAGGCGACCGATCTTCTCGCCGTCAGCGAGGCGAGCCTGAAGGAAGAGCGCGCGACCTCCGCCCAGCGCGACCAGTTCATTGCCGTACTCGGCCACGACCTGCGCACGCCTCTTGGAGCGATCAATGCCGGGGCGCAGCTCCTGGCGCGCGAGTCCCTGAGCCGACACCAGATGGACGTGGTCGAGCTGATGCGCGCCAGCGTAAAGCGCATGAGCGGGCTGATCGGCGACGTGCTGGACCTCGCACGCGGCCGGTTCGGCGAGGGCATTACCGTCTACCGCAGGCCCACGGCGGACATTCTCGGCGTGATCGGACAGGCGGTGAACGAGCTGCAGTCGCTGTCCCCTGGGCGGCGGATCGATGTGCGGTTCGACCTGGAAGAGCCGGTGAGCGCCGATCCGCAGCGGATCGGCCAGCTGTTCTCCAACCTGCTCTCCAACGCCATCGGGCATGGGGCGCCAGACAAGCCCATCCGCGTTTATGCCTTTGCGCGCGGCGGCTCGTTCCAGCTGTCGGTGTCGAATGCAGGACGGCCCATTCCGCCCGAGACGATGGGCAAGCTGTTCCAGCCCTTCGTCCGCGGCGTAGGAGCATCCGGCCAGCAGGGCCTGGGGCTGGGTCTCTACATCGCCTCCGAGATCGCCCGCGCGCACAGCGGAAAGCTGGAGGCGGTCTCCAACCCGGACGAGACGAAATTTACCTTGAGCATGCCGAGCGGGACGTGAGGGACTAAGCCGCCATCATGCCAGCGGCGTCTACGCCGCCATCATGAACGCGCCGATGAGCAGCGCGATCTCGATCCGCACCCACGAAACTTTGGAAAGCGCCTGCTGCGCGAGCCTGGCCATGGTGTTCCCGCCTGCCGCGCGAATGCAGCATCGTGGAAGAGGCTAGCGCGGCCACGCGCGCCCACAAGCGAAGACACCCTGCCCGTGCACAGGTTTGCGGGGTTCGCGTGGTTCATGTTTTTCAAGGCCGTGCTTTTCGTGCGCTCGAACTCCACGGCGTCACGCTATGGGTCTTTCAACATAGCGAGATCGTCGACCAGACGCCGCAGCAGGCCCGTCAAACGCAAGGTCAAGCGGCAGGGGGACGCCAGTCGCCAAGCCGCGGGAGTTGGGACATGCTCAGCGGGAAATTGCGCCACAAGCAATCGAGGGAGTCCACGCCAATGCAGACGTTGAGGAAGATCGGCCTTCTGGCGGCAACTGCACTCGCAGCCCTCGCCATCTCTGCAGCGCCCGCTGCGGTCGCCCAGGCAACCGGCCAGGCGACCGGCCTCACCGAGCCGGGCTACAAGACCCCGCACACCGGCTGGGGCGTGCCTGACCTTCAGGGCTTCTGGAGCAATTCCTCGTTCACCGGCATGCAGCGTCCGGCAGGCGCGACCAAGCTGGTGATGAACGAGGAAGAAGCCGCCAAGCTCGCGAAGATCAACGTCTACACCGGCGCCCGAAAGCAGGAGGCCGGCGCCTCCAAGGTCGATGCGAAATCGTCCGAGGAGCTTCTGTCCGACAAGAACCCGTCCCGCGGCTACAACGCCTTCTGGATGGACCCGGGCCAGAGCTACGCCAAGGTGAAGGGCGAATACCGCTCGTCCTGGATCACCAACCCGTCCGACGGCCGCATCCCCTATTCCGAACGCGGCATCCAGGCCAACACGCGCGGCTCGGCCTATGACGGCCCCGAAAGCCGCTCGCTGTCGGAACGCTGCATCATGAGCTTCACTGGCAGCTATGGCCCCGTGATCGGCAACGGCATGTACAACAACACGCTGCAATTCGTGCAGTCGCCGAACTCGGTGATGATCCTCGCCGAGATGATCCACGACGCCCGCATCATCCCGATCGTCAAGAGCAAGGCCGATGTGAAGCACGGCCCGGCAGCCATTCCGAAATGGGGCGGCGACGGCGTCGGCTGGTATGAGGGCGACACGCTGGTGGTGGAGACGGTGAACTCCAACCCGAAGCAGCGCTCCTACATCTCGCCCGCCGGCAAGGTGATGGAGCGGTTCACGCGCTGGTCGAACGACCAGATTCTCTATCAATTCACCGTCGAGGACCCGACGCTCTACAAGCAGAGCTGGGGCGGAGAGATGTCGCTCAACGTCTCCAAGGAGCCGCCCTACGAATACGCCTGCCATGAAGGCAATTACGGCCTCACCGGCATCCTCGCAGGCGCGCGCCAGCTGGAGCGCGAAGGCCGGCCGCAGCCGGTCGAGAAGCCCATCTTCGCCGGCGTCGACGTATCCGACGGCGAATAGCGGCGAACCGCAATCGTGACCTCAGGCTACTGCTGAGCCCTTGTGCTCGGGCGGGCGATCTTCCAAAGGGGGCGCATGTCCTCTTTCAAGACCAAGCGCGCGATCGTTGTGGGCGCCGGGCCTGCGGGGCTGGCGGCGGCCGAGGTGCTGGCGCACGCCGGCGTTAGTGTCGTGATCCACGACCGCATGCCCAACCCGGCGCGGAAATTCCTGCTCGCCGGACGCGGCGGGCTCAACCTCACGCATTCCGAGACTCTCGATACCTTTCTCTCCCGCTACAGCGCGGCGCGCGAGCGGCTGGAGCCTGCGATCCGCGCCTTCCCGCCCGAGGCGCTGCGCGACTGGTGCGAGGGGCTGGGGATCGAGACCTTCGTCGGCTCGAGCGGACGGGTATTCCCCAAGACGATGAAGGCCTCCCCTCTCCTGCGCGCCTGGCTGGCGCGGCTCGACGGCATGGGCGTGCGGCTGGTGACGCGCTCGCGCTGGATGGGCTGGGAAGGCGATGCGCTAGTCTTCGAGCGTAGCGGGGAGCGACACGCGGAGGCGTGCGATGCCGCCATGTTCGCGCTCGGCGGGGCAAGCTGGCCGCGGCTGGGGTCGGACGGCGGGTGGCAAGCAGCCTTTGCCGAACGCGGCGCCGGGATCGAAGAGCTCAAGCCGTCGAACAGCGGCTTCCTCGTAGCGTGGTCGGACGTGTTCAAGGGCAAGTTTGCCGGCCAGCCGCTCAAGGGCGCGCGGTTTTCCTTCGGCGGCGAGAGCGTTCGCGGCGACGCCGTCATCACCGGCTATGGCATCGAGGGCGGAGCCGTCTACGCCCTCTCCTCCACCCTGAGGGAAGCGCTGGAGACACACGAGGTGGCGCTCCTGGAAATCGACCTGATGCCGGATGTGCCGCTCGACAGGCTGGCGCAGAAACTCTCCGGCCACGTGAAGGACTCGCTCTCCAACCGCCTGCGCAAGGCCGGCCTCTCCCCGCTCGCCGCCAGCCTGCTGCGGGAAGACATGCTCGGCGCAGGCCTGCAGTCGAACCCGGCCAGCCTCGCCGAGCGCATCAAGGCAGTCCACATCCGCCTCACCGGCGCCGCGCCGATCGAACGTGCCATCTCCACGGCGGGCGGCGTCAGCTGGGAGAGTCTCAGCGAGGACTTCTCTCTGACGAGCGATCCGCGCACCTTCGTCTGCGGCGAGATGCTGGACTGGGAAGCGCCGACGGGCGGGTATCTGCTGCAGGGGTGTTTTGCGACGGGACGAGCGGCTGCGCGCGGGGCGCTTGAGAGACTTGGACGCGATTGAAATTTGCGCTCGAAAGAGTTCGCGCGCTCGCTGAGACTCGAACAAGGACCCACACCCCACCTGTCCGCCCCCCTTCGGGCGGGCGGGACCCTGTTGCTCCAGCTTACCCCGATCATTCTTTGTCCAACTCGCACCACGCGGTCCCGCCCGCCCGAAGGGGGCGGACAGGTGGGGGGTGGGTGGCCTAGTTCGGATGCGCATTGCGCTCGCCCGCGCTCGGATCAAAAGATCTCGCCCCAGCAATCCCAATAAAACACACCTTTCCCAGCTTGACTCCCAGCCCGTTCTGTCCGATGTTTCTGTTATGACAGAAATAACAGCAAAGCTCGACCAGCTGCCCGCACCGCTCCGGCGCTTCATCCTGCAATGGGGCGACCTGGGCGGACAGTGGGGCGTCAACCGTTCGATCGCGCAGATCCAGGCGCTGCTCTACGTCAGCGAAGAGCCGCTGAACGCAGAACAGATCTCGGACATTCTCGGCATCGCCCGCTCCAACGTCTCCAACTCGCTGAAAGAGCTGCAGTCCTGGCGGCTGATCAGCCGCGTGCCGATCGCAGGCGACCGGCGCGATCACTTCGCCGCCGAGACCGATGTGTGGGAAATGGCGATGCGCGTCGCCGCCGTGCGCAAGCAGCGCGAGTTCGATCCTGCGATCTCGACGCTGACGACATGCCTCGAGGAATCGCGCGCTGGCGCGAAGATCTCGAACGAACAGCATGCGCGGTTGGAACGCCTGCTCGAATTCACGAAGACGATGGACCGCTGGTACGTGCAGATGCTGAAGATTCCCACGAACACGCTGCACAAGCTTGTGCGCATGGGCGACCGGGTGGTCGGCCTGCTCGGCTTTGGCGGCAAAAAGAAAGACGTCTAACGACGTCGAAAGGGGGCGCGTCATGCGCGCGAATGTTCGCCAGCCTGAAGTTGAAGTCCTCCCACCTGAGCCGAAACAGCTGGGCGATGCCCGCTTCCGCCGCCTGCTCTCTGCGATCGAATGGGCCGAACTGCCGGAAGCGGTACGCAGACGTTTCTCCCATCGCAGCGCGCCCGGCGAGGCGCATGTCTATGCGGGCCACGTCATCGAGACGGAGATGACTGGGCTAGGGTTCGTGATGGCGCAAGTGCTGCGCCTGATCGGGGCCCCTCTGCCGCTGGAGCGCGGGAGCGAAGGCGCCGCGGCGGTCGTGACGGTCACCGAGCGGCCGGACGGGCGTGGCCAGTTCTGGACGCGGGAATATGTGCGGGCGCACGGCTTTCCCCAAGTCATCCATTCCACCAAGGCATTTGCGGGGGAGACGGGTCTCGAAGAGACGGTGGGTTGCGGCGTGACGATGAGTTTGAGGCTGGATGTTCGCCGCAACGCGCTGTTCTTTTTGAGCGACCGGTTCTTCCTGAAGATCGGGGGATGGCGCGTGCCGATCCCGGGCGCGTTGTTCCTCGGACATATCAGCGTCGGCCATATCGACCGGGGGCATGGGCGGTTCGAGTTCACGCTGGATGTGCTCCATCCCTGGTTCGGGCGGCTGGTGCATCAACGGGCGCTGTTCGCCGATCTTGCTGTTGAGGGAGGCGCCGCATGAGCGACATGCTCTGGCTGCTGATCACCGCGCAGATCGTGATGGGAGCGGTCGACACGCTGGTGCATCACGAGTTCACCGAGCGGCTGGCCTGGCGCAAATCGCAGATGCATGAGCTGCAGCTGCATGGGATCCGCAACCTCGTCTATTGCGGCGTCTTCCTGGTGCTGGGCGTGATGGAGATTCGCGGGCTGCTAGCGGTGCTCGCGCTGTTGGCGCTCTATGGCGAGCTGTTCGTGACGCTCAAGGATTTCGTTGAGGAAGACAAAACGCGGAAGCTGCCGCCGAGCGAGCGCGTGCTGCATACGCTGCTGGCGCTGAACTATGGCGCGATCCTCTACGGCATTACGCCGGTGTTAGGCGCGCAGGCGGGACAGCCGACGGGGATCGCGTTCGCGCTGCACGGGTTCTGGACCCTGCCCTGCCTGGTGGCGAGCCTCGGCACGCTGGTCTTCGGACTGCGGGATCTTGCGGCTTCGCGTCGGCTCAAGCGGATGGTGCGGCCGGCGGCGGCCGATCTGCTTCCACGCGGCCCTCGCCGTCACATTCTGGTGACCGGGGGCACCGGCCTCATCGGCACACGGCTGGTGGAGGCGCTGGTCGCGTGCGGCGATGATGTGACGGTGCTCACCCGCAATCCCATGTCCGCCGCGCAGCTCGCCACGCCCGTGCGGATCGTCACCTCGCTCGACCAGATCGGCGACAGCGAGCATATCGACGCGATCGTGAATCTCGCCGGTCAGCCCGTGGTCGGCTTCTGGACCGCGCGCTATCGCCGCAAATGCCTGCGCTCTCGCCTGCGCGCCACGCGCAATGTGGTGAGGTTGATAGCTCGCCTCGCTCACAAGCCTAGTGTGCTGGTCAATGGGTCGGCCATTGGCGTCTATGGCGCGCAGCCCATACTTGCGATGGACGAGATGAGTCGGCCGGATATTGATGGCGGCTTCGCGCAACGTCTCTGCCTCGATTGGGAACGTCATGCCTTGCGCGCCCGCGAGCATGGCGTGCGCACCATCCTCCTTCGCATCGGCATCGTGCTCGACACGGATGGCGGATCGCTGGGCCAGATGCTCGCGCCATTCGAATACGGTCTCGGCGGCCCGTTCGGCGATGGCAAGGCGTGGATTAGCTGGATCAGCCGCGATGACATCGTGCGCCTGATCGACCATGTGATGCGAGACCCGCATATTGAAGGCCCTGTCAACGGCGTGGCGCCCGAGCCGGTCCAGAACGCCGCCTTCGTGCGCGCACTTGGCAAAGCGCTGCACCGCCCCGCCTTCATGCCGCTGCCGGCCTTCGTGCTGAAGGGCCTGCTCGGCGATCTTGGCCGCGAGATTTTCCTGAGCAGCCAGTTCGTGCGCCCTGCCCGCGCGTGGCAGAGCGGGTTCCGCTTCAACGACCAGCGGCTCGACAAGCTGCTTGAACGACTTGTCGGCTCGAACCCGGAAACCCCGCGCGCACCGGTCGCGCTTACAGGTTCAAAATCGGACCCAGCCAGCGTTTCGCGGTGACCATATCCCAGCCCTTGCGCTTGGCGTAGTCCTCGACCTGGTCGTTCTCGATGCGGCCGACGGCGAAATAGACGGCCTCGGGGTGCGCGATGTAGAGGCCCGACACGCTCGATTGCGGCAGCATGGCGAAGGACGAGGTGAGTTCGATACCGGTGCGCTTCGTCGCGTCGAGCAGGCGGAAGAGGGTTTCCTTTTCCGTGTGGTCGGGCTGGGAGGGATAGCCGGCTGCCGGGCGGATGCCGCGGTATTTTTCCTCGATCAGATCCGTGTTGGTCAGCGCCTCATCCTGGGCATAGCCCCAGAGTTCGCGGCGGACGCGCTCGTGCATGTATTCGGCGAAGGCTTCGGCGAAGCGGTCCGCCAACGCTTTCAGCATGATGGAGGAGTAGTCGTCTCCGGCTTTCTTGAACGCTTCGGCGCGTTCGGTCTCGCCATGGCCGGCGGTGACGGCGAAGCCGCCGACATAGTCATCGCCTTGGCCTTTGGGCGCGATGAAGTCGGAGAGGGCGAACTGGCCCTTCTCGTTGGTCTTTTCCATCTGCTGGCGCAGGGTGAAGAAGCGGGCCTTCTCTTTTTTCCGTTCCGCGTTTTCCCAGACGACGATGTCATCGCCATCGGAGTTGGCCGGCCAGAAGCCGACTACGCCGCGAGCCTTCAGCCATTGTTCGCCGACAAGGCGCTGCATCATCGATTGCGTGTCGGCCCAGAGCGAGCGGGCGGCTTCGCCGACGACGTCGTCCTCCAGGATCATCGGATAGCGGCCGATGAGATCCCAGCTGGCGAAGTATGGCGTCCAGTCGATGTAGCGGGCGAGCGTGGCGAGATCGGCTTCCACCTCGCGCTCGCCGATGAAGGTCGGCTTGGGCGGGGTGTAGGTTTTCCAGTCGGGCTTGTGCGCCATCTCGCGCGCCTTGGCGAGATTGACGCGGGCCTTGGCCTGGCCGCCGGAGCGGCTGTCGCGGATCTTCTGGTACTTGGCCTTGGTGTCGCCCCAGAACGCCACGCGCGTCTCGGTCGAGATCAGCTGGCTGACGACGCCGACGGCGCGGCTGGCGTCAAGGACGTGGACCACGGGCGCGTTCGTGAATTGCGGTTCGATCTTGATGGCGGTGTGCGCCGGACTGGTCGTGGCGCCGCCGATCAGCAGCGGGATCTTGAGCCCTCGACGCTCCATCTCCGAGGCGAAGTAGACCATCTCGTCCAGCGATGGCGTGATGAGGCCGGAGAGGCCGATCATGTCGGCATTTGAAGACGCGGCGGTTTCGAGAATCTTCTCGGCCGGCACCATCACGCCGAGGTCGATCACGGTGTAGCCGTTGCACTGCAGGACGACGCCGACGATGTTCTTGCCGATGTCGTGCACGTCGCCTTTGACCGTCGCCATCACAACGATGCCGTTCGACTTGTCGGCCATGCCGGTGCTTTTTTTCTCTTCCTCCATGTAGGGCATCAGGTGCGCGACGGCGGCCTTCATCACGCGCGCGGATTTCACCACCTGCGGCAGGAACATCTTGCCCGAGCCGAACAGGTCGCCGACGATGTTCATGCCGTCCATCAGCGGGCCTTCGATGACGTGCAGGGGGCGCTCGACCGACAGCCGCGCCTCTTCCGTGTCCGCCACGATGAACTCGGTGATGCCGTTGACCAGTGCGTGCGCCAGGCGATCCTTAACCGGCTTCTCGCGCCATTTGAGGTCCTTGACCTGCACCGCGCCCTTCTGGCCGCGGAACTTCTCGGCGATCTCCAGCAGGCGGTCGGTGGCGTCTGCACGCCGGTTGAGGATCACGTCCTCTACACGCTCGCGCAGTTCGGGATCGATGTTGTCGTAGATGTCGAGCTGGCCGGCGTTGACGATCGCCATGTCGAAGCCGAGCGGGATCGCGTAGTAGAGGAACACCGAGTGCATCGCGCGGCGCACCGGCTCGTTGCCGCGGAACGAGAACGACACGTTCGACAGGCCGCCTGACGTACGCGCGTAGGGCAGGTTTTTCTTGATCGCCTTCACGCCCTCGAAGAAGTCGATGGCGTAGTTGTTGTGCTCCTCGATGCCGGTGGCGATGGCGAAGATGTTGGGATCGAAGATGATGTCTTCCGGCGGGAAGCCGATGCCGACCAGCAGATCATAGGCCCGCTTGCAGATCTCGTACTTGCGCTTGGCGGTATCCGCCTGCCCCTGCTCGTCGAACGCCATCACGACGACGGCGGCGCCATAGCTCATGACGGCGCGGGCCTGCTCGAGGAATTTCTCCTCGCCCTCTTTCATCGAGATGGAGTTGACGATCGCCTTGCCCTGGACGTTCTTGAGGCCCTCCTCTATCACTTCCCACTTGGACGAGTCGATCATGATCGGGACGCGGGCGATGTCAGGCTCGGCCGCGATCAGGCGCAGGAAGGTCCGCATGGCGGCCTTCGAATCGATCAGGCCCTCGTCCATGTTGACGTCAATGACTTGTGCGCCATTCTGCACCTGCTGGCGCGCGACATCGACCGCCGCGGCGAAATTGCCCTCGACGATCAGCTTCTTGAACGCCGCCGAGCCGGTGATGTTCGTACGCTCGCCGATGTTGACGAACATGGCCCTCGCCGGGGCCGGGGCTTCAGCTGGAGAACTCGACTCGGTCATTTCAGTCTTTCAAGCAGGTCGTGCACATCTGCGCGCCACTTATCGAACTCTGCGCTTTCCGCCCAGAGTTCTTTCAGCTCGGAATAGTCGAGGACGCGTTTGACGGCCTTTACGGCATCTTCGCTTAGCGTGCGATGGTCGTTGATGCGCTCAACAACCGCGGCCGCCTGTGGAGGAAAATCGACAGACGACTTGCCGCGCCGCGCCGCGACCAGCTCGGCCGCCGCCAGCGCGACGCTGGCGTCCGGCGCTTCGAGATAGTCGTCCGGCTTGAGGAAGTTGACGACCTCGAACGCATTGGCGATGGCGGGCTCGCCGTCTTCCTCGACCTCGGCGATGAAGTCCAAAGCGTCGTCGTTTCCGAAGGAGGTGTGAGACCACGCGCCCATGGGACTACTCGGCAGCCTCGATGCCGGGATGGGGGCGCTTGAGGCCCGGCAGGCCGTCAATGCTCTTGGCGTTCTTGGTCAGGCGGCTCTCATACCAGGCGTCGGCTTCCTGGTGGTCGATATAGCGCCGCAGCTGGTCGCGCTCGCCCTTGTAGTCCATGAAAGGCACGGCCCAGCCACAGCTGTCTTGCACCTGTGTGATGTCAGCGAAGATGATGTCGCGCGCGCGCTCATGGCCCGGCGGGAATTTCGCGATCTCCACAGCGAAGCCCGGATCGTTGAACTGCATCGCCTGCCCTTGCCCATAGAGCCGCATGATGTTGGGCGCGCCCTCGAAGGCGCAGAACATGAAGGTGATGCGGCCGTTCTCGCGCACATGCGCCAGCGTCTCCGCGCCCGAGCCGCCGAGATCGGCGTAGGCTACGCGGTTGGGGCCGATGACGCGGAAACTGTCATAGCCCTTGGGGCTGAGGTTCACGCGGCCTGCATCGGCAAGCGGCGCGGTGGCGACAAAGAACATCCGCTGCGCCTTGAGGAAGGCGACGTGCTTGTCATTCAGACTGTCGTAGAACTTGGCCATGCTCCGCGCTCCTTTGCGCGTCCGTTAGCGTCTTAGGCGCCCCTACGCCAGTTCGAACGGCTCCAGCCCCGAAAGCCGTAGCGCCGGGGCGCGTGTTGCGGGCTGGCGCGGTTTCACGCCTTTCACCGCGTCGGCCACGTGCCTGATGTGATCGGGCGTCGTGCCACAGCAACCGCCGAGAATGTTGACGATGCCCTCCTTGGCCCAGTCTTCCAGCTCATGCGCGGTCTGGTGCGGTTCTTCATCGTACTGGCCGAAGGCGTTGGGCAGGCCGGCGTTCGGGTAGGCGGCGACCAGCGTGTCCGCCACGCGCGCCATCTCGGCGATGTGCGGGCGCATCAGGTC
>DASYKO010000121.1:0-1525 GCA_035995285.1 Hyphomonadaceae bacterium
CAGGTCCGCGACGAGGTCGCGCTCCGGCATGTCGTCGGAGGCATAGGCCGTCGTGGCCGCCTCGACCTCCGTGTCGTTGATCTCGGGGAAACCGAGGCCGCGGAACACGGCTTGGATCGCCTGCGCGCCGCGGCGGCGTGCTGCCAGCACTTCCGCCTCGCCCACCGGCTCGATCCCGGCATCGACCCGCATGTCGCGCTGGATGATCATCCAGTCGTCGAGATCATCGGCGTCGAAATTGCCGCCGCCGAACATGTTGTCCTTGCGCGGCATGGAGCTGTAGCCCGAGGTGATGAAATCCGTGCCCGGCAGGAATTGCAGCATCAGCTTCGCCGCCTTGCGCATGTCGGAATGCGAGGACATGGCATCGTTGCCCGAGGCGACCTCGAGGCCGAGCGCTGCGGCGATCAGGTTCTCCGCCAGGATGGCACGCACACCGCCCGGCAAGGCCGAGGGCAAGGCGACGCAGGAGATCGAGCCGTTCTGCACGCCCTGCGCCCCGGCGCCTTTCGCGATCATCAGGCAGCGTGCTTCCAGATAGAGCATGGAGCGCCCGGCTTCCCAGCCCATCAGGGTCTCGGAGCCGGTGCCCGAGGTGAATCGGATCTTGATCCCGCGCGACGCATAGGCCGAGGCGAGGAAGCCTTTGGACCAGGGCGTGTCGTCGCCGTCGCGCATGGATTCATCGGTGCCGTAGACTGAAAGCGTCTCGGCATAGGAGGTGAGGCCCTTGAGGCCCAAGCGCAGGTTGAGCGCCTCCTCCACCGCGCATTGGGTCAGCACCCCGCCGCGCGGCGTCTGGGAGCCGACCAGGATGGCGAGCGCATTGAACGGCGCCATGCGGGCGACGCGGCAAGTGGTCTCCAGCTCGTCGAAGCCGCGCAGCGCGCCTTCGGCCGCATCCGCTGCCATGAGCGCCGGGTTCTCGCGCCAGTTGGTGACATGAGCCTGGTTGCCGGGCCGGCGGCGGGCCCGCATCTTCTGCAGCGCCATCATCATCTCGACCACGTTCAGGTGCGAGACGATGGCGCAGAGCTTGGCCGGCGTGCAGCCGGAGAGAAGCTGGACCAGCCGCTTCCGCGGCGTGGTGATATCGACCAGCAAGCGCGCGAGCAGCAACGAATCCATCGCCATCGCTTCGACGGCGGTCTCGGTGTTGATGGCGTAGCGCGCGATGTAGCGGTCGATGACGTCGAACTCGGCCGCTGCGCGACCGTCGATCTCGACGACCATACCCTCTTCCAGCCGCAGGCTGGGCTGGGGATCATTGGGGCTGTCCATAACGGTGAGGCCGAGCGATGCCTCTTCCTGCACGAAAGTGTCGCGGTTGACCGCGCGCTCCTCCCGCTTCTCGAATCGCTTTTGCCGCAGCATGTGCGCGCCCCCTCATTCCAGCCCAGACGCTGGATAGCATCCCGGACGGACTCATTGCTATTCAGAGAGTCCCGCATTCGAGGAGGTTCGACGGTACGATCGATTTTTCGCCGGATTGGTGCTTCTTCTTGCAAAAGAACACAAAGGGAAC
>DASYKO010000122.1:0-18773 GCA_035995285.1 Hyphomonadaceae bacterium
GTCGTCGGCGTGCTGGCGCCAGCGTTCGCGCAATGCCTCCTTTGCCTCTGCCAGCCGCACGCGGGGCACCATCACCTGCAGGCCGCCAAGCGCGATCAGGTAGAACCAGTTCATGCCGGCATGATTGGTGTCGCCGACGAAAGCGTCGATGCCATCGGCGCGGAGCGTGCAGGCCATCACCTCGGCCTCCTCGCGCGTCATCAGCGAGATCAGCACCGCATAATCAAGCCGCTCGTCCATCCGCTTCCCCCCAAGAGACGCGAGATTTGCCGGAATGCAGCGGCGATGCAACCCGCCTCTAGGGCAGCGCCTTCAGCGCAGCGTCCAGGCCCTTGATCATCACATCATCCGCCTTGTCCGAGCCGAGCGTGACGTTGACATAAAGCGCCTGAAGGAAGCCCGCCGTGTTGTGCTTCCATGCCAGGCCTTCGTTCGAGGCAAAGACCTTGTCGGCGATCTCCGGCGGCGGCGTGGCGAGCAACAGCAGCCAGTCCGACCATTCGGCTTCGGTGAGCGCTCCACGCGAGGCCGCGAACAGCACCGGGCGCGCCAGCCGCTCACTCTCGCCGTTGACATAGAAGTGCGTCCTGGGCGCGACCTGCACCTTGATCGCCGACAGCATGAGATCGACCGCCTCGACATCGATGCGCTTGTTGAGCACCAGCTGCATCAACAGGTCCGACCCATGCGCCACGCCATGACGCCATCCCTCCTTCGGATCGAAACCGCGATAGTCCTGCACGTTGATCAGGAAGTTCTGCGCCTTCTCGACCAGCCCGATCAGATCCTCATTGCTCAGGAACGCCTCGATCCGGTCCGCCCGTGCAACCTCGGACAGCGCCAGCGCAGCAAATGGCCGGATGAAGCCCTGGCCCTCCGGCGCTTCCAGCTTGGCCTCAAGATCAACAAGCAGCGTCTTCATGGTGTCGGTCGTCAGCTGCTTGCCGCGCAGCATGTGGGTCAGCGCCTCGTAGGCAATGCCATCGCGCAGGCCCGGATCAGCCGAGCCGAGGCATGCGGTGATCGCCTTGGCAAAGGCCTGACGCTCGGCATCCTCGGCAATCTCGAACCCCGCCGCCTTCAGTGCATCCAGATCGGCCCGTGTCTTGCCGGCGGGGATACAGGTCTCCGGCGCCCCAGCGGCAGTCTTTGTCTCCGGCGCACCTGGCGCATCCGCTGCCCTGGGCGAACAGGCGGCCAGCGCCAGACCAATGGAAAGCGCGAGAATCTTCTTCATCACTGGAGCGTGCGATACGTGCTTGTTACGCACAAGTGCTTCACCTTGGCCGGGCCAACGGCTAAGCCTTCCCCATGACCTACCCCGCCCCCCTTTCCGGTTCGGCCCAGGACGAGACGCTGGAGCTCAGACCGAAATTCGACGCCGACGGACTTATTGCCGCCGTGGCTCAAGACGCCGACACCGGCGAAGTGCTGATGCTCGCCTGGATGAACGCCGAGGCGCTTGAACAGACACTCAGCTCCGGCCGCGCCGTCTACTGGTCCCGTTCCCGCAACGCTCTGTGGCGCAAGGGCGATACGTCGGGCCATGAACAGCACGTCGTCGAAGTGCGCGTCGATTGCGACCAGGATGCCGTGCTCCTGAAAGTGCGTCAGACCGGCGCCGCTTGCCACACGGGCCGGCGCGCCTGCTTCTATCGCGTCGCGACGCCTACCGGCCTCAAGAAAGACTGACGATGCGGAAGACTCTCCTCGCGCTCGCCGTAATTGGACTGTCCGCCTGCGCCGGCCTGATGGTCCCGTCGGACAAGCTCTCCGATCCGTTGCCGAAGGCGATCTATGTCGATCCGGCGTCCGCGGGTTGGAACGTTACCGCCCTCGATGAAGTCGCGCGCTATGCGGCGACCCAGAAAACCACCGGCCTCCTGATCATCGACAACGGGCGCATCGTCTACGAACACAACTGGCCGCTGGGCGATGACGCCCGCACCTTCCGCCCCAACTTCATCCACGGCGCCGATGCAGACGGCGCACTGCTCGAAGACATCGCCTCCGGCCAGAAGAGCTACATCGCCGTTCTCGCGGGCATAGCCGTCGACAGGAAGCTCCTCGACATCTCCAGACCCGTGGCGAGCTACATCAAGCCCGGCTGGTCCAAGGCGCCGGCCGAGACAGAAGCGAAGATTACCGTCCGAAACCTGATCGAGATGACATCCGGGCTGAAAGAGAACTTCACCTCGGAGGCCGAGCCCGGAACGAAATTCTTCTACAACACGCCCGCCTACGCCATCCTCAAGCCCGTGCTCGAAGCCGCCACGGGCCAGAGCCTCGATGCGATCACGACCGACTGGATGACCAAGCCGCTCGAAATGGCCGACACGTCCTGGCGCAAGCGCCCGGGCGCCTTCGCCGATGTCGGCAACCCGACCGGCCTTGTCACCTCGCCCCGAGACCTTGCCCGCCTCGGCCAGCTCATCCTCGACGGTGGCAAGTCGCCCACCGGCCAGCGCGTGATCTCGAAGGCGCAGCTCGACCTGATGCTGACGCCGACATCAATGAACCCAGCCTATGGCCGCCTGTGGTGGCTCAATGGGGGCGCGTATTCGCTCGCGCCGGGCCCCAACGTCCCGCGCACGGAAGGGCCACTGATCGCAGCGGCCCCAGCGGATCTCGTCGCCGCGCAAGGCGCGCAGGACCGCAAGCTCTACGTGGTTCCGAGCCGGAAACTGCTCGTCGTCCGCATGGGCCAGGCAACCCCCGACCGCGACTTCAACCAGCAGCTCTGGACCCGCCTCACATCGGCGATACCGGCCAAATGACGGGGTTCTGACCCCTCCCGAACCGTGCTAGGCTGACTGCCTCTCACGGAGGTTGGCCATGAGGTTTGCGATCATCCTTGCCGCTGCAGCTCTTCTTGCAGCCCCCGCTGTCGCCCAGCGCGTCGTCCCGGCGCCGGTTGCGCCGCCGGCGGATCAGGCGCCGCCGCCCGAAGGCTTCTACAAGGACATCCCCAACATGTACGACCTGCTGGCGCGGCCGGTGCCGCTGGGCAGCATCATGATGGTCAATGGACAGCGCATTCTGCCCAAGTGTCCCACGCCTGCCGAACTCACCGACGCGGACAAGGTGATCCGCCATGCCCACCTCGAGCACGGCGTCCAGTCGCTCTACAAGAACTCCGACGGAGACCTCAGGCTCTGCGTCGTAGCGAAAGGCGACCTGCCCAAAGGACACTGACATGTTTCGACCTGCAGCGCTCGCCACGGTCATCATCGCCTTTGCCTTGCCCGCAGTCGCGCAGCAGGCCCGCGCCAGACTCTATCAGGAGCCGGGCCAGTTCATCGCCGGACCCGCGTCGCCCGCGCCTGAGCAACAGGCAACACCCTCGGACAAGCCGCTCGACTGGAGCAAGCCGGTGGTCGGCGTCGACGGCAATATCCTGAATGCGCCAGCGAAAGACGCGCCGCTTCCTGTCGAGGTCTACACGACCCAAGACCTGAATGCGCAGAAGTCGCCCTCTCCCGACGATTTCAACCGCTCGCTGAAGAAGCCTGAAGAGCGCTGCGATCCGGCCAAGGTAGGCGTCACCGTCCAGTGCACGGCGCCGAAGGATGGCGCACCGCCGCCGGCCGTCCCGCCCCACAACTGACAGGTCTGCCCCAGCTTCACCCCAATTCGCTCCGCCTTTCCGCCTGAGCCCGGCGAGAGCCTCCTCACCTTCCCGGATCCACCGGGACGTTAGAGGGGACCATGAAAAAGCTTGCTCTCATTGCCCTGATCGCCTTTGCCGCCGCGCCCGCGCTGGCCCAAACTTCCAAGATTGAGGCCGCCAAAACCACGCCGCCGAAGCCGGTAGCCGAGGTTACGGAACCGGCCACCGTTGAAATCACCGACGCCACGCCGCTGGACGTCATCGTTCAGGAAGCCTCCGAGCAAGACCGGGCGAAAATGCTGATGCGCTGCGTCGGCCCGCCGCCGAAGCTCGCCAAGGAAATCGCGGCCCTCAAGCCCGCCTCCGAACCCGCCGCGATCATCGGCGGCGACGTAAGCGGCGGCTGAAAGGCCCCGTTTCTCTGACCTAACGTCGCCCTTCTATTCCTCCGTAAAGCCGTGCTAACGCAGCAGCGCAGCTTTGCCGGAGGAATAGAGTCACATGAAAAGCCAAGCCATCGTCGCCTACGGCAAGCCGCTGGAAGAGGTCACCTCCGACATCCCCATGCCGACCGGCACGGAAGTCGTCGTCAAGATCACCTACTCGGGCGTGTGCCACTCCGACGTTCACCTGCAGGACGGCCATGTCGACATCGGCGATGGCGACAAGATGGATTGGTCCAAGGGCCGCACGCTCCCCCACACCCTCGGCCACGAGATCGAAGGCACACTCTCAGCCGTGGGCCCGGGCGCACAGGCGCTGCTCGAAGGCCGCAAGGTCGGCCAGCGCTTCGTCGTCTTCCCGTGGATCGGCTGCGGCGAGTGCGCCACCTGCAAGCGCGACCAGGAACACATCTGCTCCAAGCCCCGCCAGCTCGGCATCCAGGTGGCAGGCGGCTATTCCGAATACGTCCTCGTCCCGCACCCGAAATACCTCCTCGACGCCACCGGCGTGCCCGAAGGCCTCGCCGCCACCTACATGTGCTCGGGCATCACGGCGTATTCGGCGCTCAAGAAGATCCGCACCGCATACGAAGGCGAGTCCATCGCCATCGTCGGTCTCGGCGGCGTCGGCATGATGGGCCTGCAGTTCGCGCGCGCCATGTTTCCGAACAACAAGATCATCGGCTGCGACATCGATCCGAAGAAGCTCGACGCCGCAATGGCCGCCGGCGCCCACGCCGTCTACAACTCGAAAGAGGCGGACGCGGTGAAGAAACTCAAGGGCGACACCGGCGGCGGCGCGGCCGCTGCCGTGGACTTCGTCGGCTCGACGCCCTCGCTCAACTTCGCCAACGGCGCCATCCGCCGCGGCGGGGAGATCATCGTGGTCGGCCTGTTCGGCGGCAAGTTCGCGGCCCCGATCCCCACCTTCCCGGGCCGCCCCTATTCAATCGTCGGCTCCTACACCGGCCCGCTCGGCGAAACGCGCGAGATGATGGAGCTGGTGAAAACCGGCAAGATCGCCCCGATCCCCGTCGAGATGCGCCCCCTCGATCAGGCCGACGCCACGCTCAACCAGCTGCGCGAAGGCTCGATCGTCGGCCGTGTCGTTCTGAAGCCGTAGGCTTCTGAACAAAGGTAGGTGTGCTCAAGCCGTAGCGTTTGCTAGTCAGGCTTGAACGCCATCGCCTCGATCTCGACGAGGAAGTCCGGGTTGGCGAAGGCCGGGACCTGAAGAACCGTGATCGCGGTGGGATTGGGACCCCAGACTTCCTGAGCCGCCCTGTATCCGTCGCGCACATCGCGATCGGCGATCATGTAGATGCCAAGACGGATGACATCCTGCCGATTGCAGCCCGCTGCTTTCAGGGCAGTGACGACGTTAGCGAGCGCCTGCTTCGACTGGGTGTAGAGGTCCTCGCCGACAACTTTTCCGGACGCATCAACTGCGTTCTGCCCGCCGACGATCACCAGCTTGCCTGGGCCAACGGCGGCAACCGCCTGCGAGAAAGCAGGATTTTTCGACAGCTCCGGCGGATTTATGTGCTGCAGCGGCATGGGATCTCCTCGTCAATTGCGAAGAGAATAGCTCGATCCCGCAAGGCGCACAGCGCCTACTTCCCGCCGCCGAGCGGCAGCACGTCCTTGCGCTGCGAGAAATAGAGATACTCGCCATCGAACCCCGCAATGCGGCGCAGCTTTTCCATGTCGTGCAGGATGATGCGGCGCGGCTTGTATTCGGCGGCCCCCATCTGCTCCAGCCGGTTGAACACGCGCACCACGTGGATGACGCTGATGCCGAGAATGTCGGCCAGATCCTCCTGGATCAGCGGCAGCATCAGGATATCGCCGGCATGCTTGTCGATCAGCGAAAGCCGCGCCGCCATCTCGCACAGCACATGCGCCATGCGCTGGGTCGCATCGCGCCGCCCAAGCGAAACCACGCGCTCCGCCAGCAGGGATTCCTCGTGAGCGTTCGACCACACCAGCGCCTCGGCCAGCCCGCTATAGCGCGCCATGATCGAGCGGAAATCCTTCACCGGGATTTCCCACAGCGAGGCCTGAGTCTTGGCGACGATGTCGAAATCCGAACGCTCGAACATCATCGCGTTGAAGCAGAGAAAATCGCCCGGCAGCGCAAAGTTGACGATCTGGCGCGACCCGCCCGGCAGGTAGCGCGCGCGCAGCATCCAGCCATCCTCGATGAGGTAGAGACATTTGTATTTCTCGCCGGTGCGGATCAGCACGTCGCCCGCGGCAAGGCTCACGCGCTTGGTCGCAAGCAGGTTGAGATCCGACCGCAGCGTGTCGGTGACTGGGAAATACCCCCGCAGTTTCGCAATCAGGTTGTGGCTAGGCATAAGTGGCTGTTTCAGGCGCGCCTGCCCCCAAGCCGCCTGCCCTCAAATCAATGGTGGAAATAGGCCGAATATCTAGTCCGGCCAGACAAACGTCAGCTTGACGGGCCAAGTTCCATGACCATACGGCGCCGCAACAAAGGCAGCGCTTGAATCTAACTTTTGAGAGATTCCGAGCCTACGCCGCTTCGCTCAGCCCTAAGCCGCTTCGCTGAGCAAGGGCCGCTCGCGCATGGCCGAACCGATCTTGGCGGCAAGCTCTTTCTGATCAAGCGGCTTGGAGACGTAGTCGGACATGCCCAGAGCGAGATATTTCTCGCGGTCCCCGCTCATGGCGTCTGCCGTAAGCGCGATGACCGGAATGTCGCGCCAGGCGTCCGAGCTGGCGCGGATGCGGCGGATGGTTTCCTTGCCGTCCATGACCGGCATGTGGACATCGAGCAGCACAAGATCGAACGGCTCATCGTGCAGCCGGTCGAGCGCTTCCTGCCCGTTGGTCGCTTCGGTAAACTTCGGCGCGAACGAGGCGGTAAACAGCTTGGCAACTTGCCGGTTCACCGAGTTGTCGTCGACCAGCAGGATCTTGATGCCGCGCAGGCTGCGCTCGGCCGTAGGAGCGATGGAAACAGCCGGCGGCAGGTCTTCGCCCGGAGCCGGTGCGTCCGTATTGACCGCTTCGGCCATGAAGGTGAGCGTGAAGGTGGAGCCGATGCCGGGCTCCGAGTCGACGGTCACATCCCCGCCCATCAGCCGCGACAACTGGCGCGTGATCGCAAGGCCAAGGCCCGAACCGCCGAAGCGGCGCGTGATCGTGGCGTCGGCCTGTGTGAAGGTCGAGAACAGTTTCGTACGCGTCCCCTCGCTCATGCCGATGCCGGTGTCGGTGATCTCCACCGAGATCAGCCAGCAGCCCTCGTGAGATTCCTTGGCGCCGACCTTCATCGAGACCGAGCCGCGTTCGGTGAACTTGATGGCGTTCGACAGAAGATTGCCCACGCACTGGCGCACCCGCACCGGATCATAGTGCAGCCGCGAGGGCAGGCCCGGCTCGATCTCGAGCTCAAGCTTCAGCCCGCGCTCCACCGCGCGCTGCAGGAAGAGCTGGCGCAGGCGGTCGAAGGTGACGGCAAGCTCGCCATCCACCGTAGCAATCTCGATCTTGCCCGCCTCGATCTTGGAGAGATCGAGCACGTCGTTGAGCAGCGCCGTGAGCGTCTTGCCGGATTCGAGGATGACGTTGACCTTCTCAGTCTGCTGCTCGCTGAGCCCGTCGGCCACCAGCGATTGCGCCATGCCGAGCACGCCGTTGAGCGGCGTCCTGATCTCGTGGCTCATGGAGGCAAGGAAGTTGGACTTGGCGACGGTCGCCGCCTCTGCCTGCTTCTTGGCTTCGATGAGGGCCAGTTCCTGGCGTTTCTGCTCCTGGATGTCGAGCATCAGGCCGACGGCGCGCACCTGCACACCCTTGTCGTTGCGCTGGACGCGCGAGAACACCCTCACCCACTGCTCCTCGCCCTGCGGACGATAGAGGCGCGTGTCGACGTATTCGACATTGCCGGTGAGGAAGCAGCGGTCCCAGCTTTCCTTGACCTTCTGGATGTCCTCGTCGTGATACATGCCGAACGGACGCGCAGCGCCGCGGGCCAGCGCTTCGGCGCCGGCGAGTTCCTGATACTGCGGCGAAGTCCAGCGCTCGGACGACTGCATGTCGATTTCGTAGACGCCGGCGCGCGCCGCGGACATGGCGATCTCGAGGCGGTCGTGCATCGTAGATGCCTGGTCGCGCGCATTCACCAGTTCGGTGATGTTCTGCGACAGCCCGAACATTTCGTACTTGCCCGAAGGCAGCTGCCGGCCCGAGCAGAACTGGACCAGCGTGTGGCGCCAGCCGCCATCCGGCTTGCGGCGGCGCAGGTGGAGCGTGGCGGTGCCGCCCTGGCTGACGATCCGCTCGCGGGCAATCGCCTCGCGCTCGACATCGTCCGGGTGCAGGGTCGCCAGCGTCTCCGAGAGACTGATCGTCGTCTTGTTGCTCGCCACCCGGCGCATGAGCGCTTCGGAATAGTGGAAGGCTTCGGCTTCCGGATCATAGCGCCACATGCCGACATCGGCGTCGCGCATCAGCCGGTCGCGCACTTCAACCGCGCTCACCAGCTTGCCGAGCATCGACCATTCGGCCGTGACGTCGACCAGCATCACCACGGCGCCGGAATGGGCGCGGGCGCGCCGCGGACGCAGCCAACGGTCGGCCTTGCCCCCGCCGAAGCGGTAGACGGAGCCATCGCCATACGCGTTGTGCTCGAGCGCCGTCGTCTCGAGGAAATCCGTGAGCCCGCGTTCGATCACGGCGCCGGGCGCGGCGTTGGTCATCGTGAGGAAGAGAAGGTTGGCGCCGGCAATGCGGCCGTCCTCATCGACACACGCCGCCGCGATGTCGAGCGCAGCGAGCTGGTCGATCAACTCTTGAGCGCCTGTCTGAGGGGCGCCTGGCAGGGGCTGGTCGGACAAAGGTAAAGGCCTCGCGCCGGACAACTCGGCAAACTGAAAATCGTGCCGTGGAGGCTAGGCCAACGCTATTAATAGCGCCTTTCCGCTGACCCCGTAAAACCATGCGTATTAGGGGAAACCCCTGAGTCTCCGGCACGAAACGGCGATCGGCCGCAGGACTGCGAACCGTAATTCGCCATCCGCCCGTAATTTACGCGATTACCCCATCAGACGCTGCAGTCCGCCCAGGGCGCCGGTCTCGTCGGGATGGGCTACGAAGTGGGCGTCGACCGACGACAGGTAAACAGGCGAGCGGATGGTGGAAACCTTTACGAACTCCGCCTCGACCTGATCCGCCTTCAGAATGAGCACGGTGAAGCCCTTGTTGAAGGCGTTGTAGTAGATCACGTCGTCATTCGCCTCGGCCATCAGCCAGTTCAGCTCCTGGAACGGCAGGGTGTCGCCCGCCCCCTGCGAGGTGATCGATGTGCAGCCGAATTCGACGCCGATGCGGAAGCGTTTCTCGTCGAAGAGCTCGTTGGCCCAGGACGTGTGGGTGTCGCCCGCCAGCACGACGAGCTTGGCCTTGGCGGCGCGGGAGGCCGCATAAAGCCGCTCGCGCGCTGCGGGGAAGCCGCTCCAGGAATCGAGATTCCACGGCAGACCCCACTTCGCCGAGTCCCAGGCCCGCTTCGAGGTTTCGGGCATCGAGACGTATTTCTCGGACGGCAGCCCTTGCGCCAGGTCCGGCATCTTCACCTTGGCCATGGTGACCTGATTGCCCAGCACCTGCCACTTACGGCCGGAGTCGACCGACGCCTTCAGCTCGGCGGCGAGCCAAGCCTCCTGCTCCGCCCCCAGCATCGTGCGCTGCGGATCGTTGACCCGCGCCATGATCGCATCGGCGACAGCCTGCTTCTTGTCGGGCGGGGCAAGGCCCACTTCGCCGATGGTGATGTCCTCGCCACGGCCCACGAGACGGCTTTCGAGCAGGAACAGCGTGGCAAGATCGCCGATGTCGACCTTGTGCCAGATCGCCTCGCGCGCCTTGCCGGCTTCCGGATCGCGCACCGGCATCCATTCGAGATAGGCCTGCACGGCCTCGGCCTTGCGCTTGCTCCACTCGCCCTCGGTCTCAGGCTGATGGTTTTCTGCGCCCGTGCGGTAGGAGTTGTTGGCGGTCTCGTGATCGTCCCAGGTGCAGAACCATGGCACGATGGCATGAGCGGACTGCAAATCGCGGTCCGATCGATACTGCGCGTAACGCAGCCGATAGTCCGCCAGCGCGATGCACTCATGCGCAGGCTCATGGTTGCGGCCCAGCTGCTTGCCGATCTCTCCGCCATAACCGTTCTGGCCGTATTCGTAGATGTAGTCGCCAAGGTGGATCACCGCGTCGAGATCAGTGCGCTTGCCGATTTCCTTGTAGGCGTTGAAGAACCCGAACGGCCAGTTCGAGCACGAGACGACCGCCATCCTGTAATCCGCCAGCCCCGCCGCCGGCAGCGTCTTCGTATTGCCCGCAACCGACGCCACACCGCCGACCGAGAAATAGTAATGGTAGGTCTGTCCCGGCTCAAGGTTCGCGACATCGACCTTGACCGTGTAATCGCGCTCCGGCCCCGTATTGAACACCCCGCGTTTAACGTTGGACTTGAAGGCCGGGTCCTTCGACAGCTTCCACGTCACAGCCACAGGTCCGGGCGCTTCGGGCGTCACGCGGGTCCAGATAATGATCTTGTCCTGCGTCGGATCGCCTGAGGCGACGCCATGGAGGAACTGGGCCTTGCCCGCGGAGCTCGGCGGGCCCGAGCTCATGCCCATCGTCTCGCACCCTGCCGCGAGGCCTGCGGCGCCTGCGCCCATCACGCCAAGGCTGAGGGCGCGGCGGCGGGTCAGCTTGGTCATGGATTAATTCTCCTTGCCGCGATACGTCCGACCCAGAACACCCTGCCTACCTGTAGTCGAGTTGCGACGAAAGCATGACCTCCCCAGAAGCCCAGCAAGACCCCTCCCCGCTTCAGCTGACCGCCCCGGCGGAAGCTGCGGGAATGCGCGTGGATAAATGGCTGGCGGACGCAAACCCCACCATTTCCCGCTCCCGCCTGCGCTCCCTGATGGAAGAAGGCCGGGTGACAGTGAACGGCAAGCCGGCAGACGATCCCAGCGCCAAGGTCGAGGCCGGCGCCGTCTATGCCATCGACCTGCCCCCGCCCACCGATCCCGTGCCCAAGGCCGAAGACATCCCGCTCGACATCGTGTTCGAGGACCAGCACCTCATCGTCATCGACAAGCCGCCGGGCATGGTGGCGCACCCCGCGGCCGGGCAGGAGACGGGCACGCTGGTCAACGCCCTGCTCTTTCATTGCGGCCAGAATCTTGGAGGAAAGGGGGGCCTCACCGGCATCGGCGGCGTAGCCCGCCCCGGCATCGTCCACCGCCTCGACAAGGATACGTCCGGCGTCATGGTCGCCGCAAAGTCCGACGCCGCACACGCAGGCCTCACCGCGCTCTTTGCAGCCCACGACATCGAGCGGGTCTATCTCGCCGTCACCCGCGGCGCGCCGCGGCCGCTGGCCGGGCGGATCGAGACGAACATCGCGCGCTCGCCGTCTGACCGGAAGAAGATGGCCGTGGTGAAGGAAAAGCACTTCAAGGCCGATGCCTATTCGGACGATCCCTTTGCTGCGGGCGACGCCACGCTCGGCGGCAGGCAGGCGATCACCAACTACCGCGCGCTGGAAACATTCGGCCGGCTCGACGCCACAGGAACACAGCCGGCCGCAGCGCTGCTCGAATGCCGGCTGGAGACCGGACGCACCCACCAGATCCGCGTCCACCTCGCCCACATCGGCGCGCCGGTGCTGGGCGACCGCACCTATGGCCGCCATCACTGGCTGAAGGCAGACGGCAAGGGGCCGGCGTTCGAACGGGCGACAGCAACAGCCAAGGCATTCCCCCGCCAGGCGCTGCACGCAACCGTGCTGGGGTTCGTCCACCCGGTAACCGGCGAGACGCTGCGCTTCGAGCGCCCGCCGCCGCCAGACATGGCCGATCTGATTGATGCGCTAAGGAAAATGCCGAAAGGCGCCTAACCCCAGTCTTTCCTAGCCTCTGTCGTTCTGGCGGAACTGCCAGACCCATTCGAGGCGGAAATTGCAGACCGCCAGCGCTTCCTCGCCGAACATCGCCGGCTTGTACTTCGCCTTCTTGGCCCAATCGACCGTGGCCTCATCCAGCTTCGGATAACCGGAAGACTTGGCGAGGTGGACATCCACCAGCCGCCCATCCGTCGTCACGCAGGCGTTGAGGATAGTCGTCCCCTGCTCCTGGTTGCGCACGGAATTGGCGGGATATTCCGGAAGCTCAGACGAACGGTCGAGCGCAGGCTTCTGGGTAAGGCCCGGCAGGTCGCCGCCCTTCCATTCGAGGAAGAAGGCCGGCCGCCCCTCGTCACCGGCAGACGGGGAGGCCTTGGCCGTGTTGCGCGGCGCAGGCGGCTTGGGCGCAGGCTGGGCCTTGGGCTGGACGGTTGCGGGGTCGTAGGCGAGCGGCTCGTTCTGACAGCCGGCCAGCCCAAAGGCCGCAAGCGCGACCACCGCCAGACGCCATCCAGTCCGCAAGCTTCCTGCAGCCATGTTGTCCCCTGAATTCCTCATCGCTTGCCGTCGCAATGCAGTGTTCGCACCATCGCATGACGTCCCCACAAGCGCCACAGGGGTCAACCGCATCAGGACTTCGCTCCTCAGCTCAGGCCCGCAATCTTCGACCATTCCGCAGCAGACATGAACCCGTCCTTGTCGGCGTCGATGTAGTTCTTGAACACGTAGGCCTGGTAACCGAGGAATTCGCGCTGGGTGAGCGCCTTGATGTTCGCCTCGACATTGAAGGCGTTGAAGCTGCGCTGGGCGTTCTTCTTGCCCTCCCCCTGCAGCGACTCGCGGAACTCCAGGAACTGGAGCGCGCCATCCCCGCTGGTGTCGAACTGGGTCATCCGGGTCAGCTGGAAGGCGAGGAACTCCTGCAGGCTGCACTTCCCATCGCCGTCCTTGTCGACATATCCGATCGCCTGTTCCGGCGTGACCTGCTGGGCCCCAATCTGCTGGGCCAGGGCCGGCCCGACAGTCAGCGCAGCTATTGCAGCCAGAAAAATCGCCCTCATCTCTCGCCCCACAGGCTTGAACTCGGAACCCACAGTACCATCTGGTACTCGCCAGGGCGAGAGACGCCGGCAGCAGTCATCCCTATTGGGCGAGTCAGGTATTAGCCGGACTCCTACCATCGGATAGGAATGGGCGCCCTTTCGCCCTCTTTAACCCACCTTACCGAGTACCCATCTTGGACTTCGTGAGGACCGGGGCGGGACCACAATCCTGCCGAAGAACCTTCATAAGATCGCAGCGTTAGGCCTCCACGGGCGTGTAACCCCAGGGCTTGCCGAGGCGGATATAACAAGAAGATCGCGAGCCTTTCCTCCCCGCCATTCTTGTTTGGTAAGGTTGGTGCCCGCGGCAAACGAAGGAGATGGACATGGCTAGTCTGGCAATTGCGCTCTCCCCCGAACAAGGGCTGTCGCGCTATCTCTCTGAAATCCGCAAATACCCGCTTCTGGAGAAGAACGACGAGTTCATGCTCGCCAAGCGCTGGGCGGATCATCAGGATTCCGAAGCCGCCGAGAAGATGGTCACCAGCCACCTCCGCCTCGTGGCCAAGATCGCCATGGGATACCGCGGCTATGGCCTGCCCATGGGCGAGGTCATCTCCGAAGGCAATGTCGGCCTCATGCAGGCCGTCAAGAAATTCGACCCGGACAAGGGCTTCCGCCTGGCGACCTACGCCATGTGGTGGATCCGCGCCGCGATCCAGGAATACATCCTGCGCTCGTGGAGCCTCGTGAAGCTCGGCACCACCGCCGCGCAGAAGAAGCTGTTCTTCAACCTGCGCCGTCTCAAGGGCGAGATCTCCGCCCTCGAAGAAGGCGACCTGCGCCCGGAAAATCTCACCACGATCGCGACCAAGCTTGGCGTGACCGAGGACGAAGTCACCTCCATGAACCGGCGCATGAGCGCGGGGGGCGACGCTTCCCTCAACGCCCCGATCGGCGGCATGGACGGTGAAGCCGAATGGCAGGACTGGATCGCTGACGAAGCGCCCGGCCAGGCCGAAAAGCTCGCCGACACCGACGAGTTCTCGACCCGCATGGAATTGCTCGAGTCCGCCCTCTCCACGCTCAACGAGCGCGAGCGGCACATCATCACCGAGCGGCGCCTCAAGGACGAGCCCACCACGCTGGAAGACCTCTCGGCCCACTACAATGTCAGCCGCGAGCGTATCCGCCAGATCGAGGTGCGCGCCTTCGAGAAACTGCAAAAGGCGATGCGCGAGCAAGCCCGCGAACACGGCCTGGTTGAAGCCAACTGATCTCTTTCGACTATCTCTTTCTCTCCGATCTAATCTCCCAGTGTGATCCGACGACCTGGCCCGGCCCCTCAAAAGGCCGGGTCATTTGTTTTTGGGCGGCGGCCCACTACCCTCTCCACGAGTCATTCTCGGGCGAAGCGCAGCGCAGACCCGAGAATCTCTGGGGCCGCAGGGGGATCGCCAATCTCAGCACACGCGGCTTCAGAGATTCTCGGCTCAAGGCCGAGAATGACTCGTTGAAAAAGCAGCACCCGCAAACTGGAAGCGGACGTTAGTCCGCGTTCCCCGCGGAGGCGGGGATCCAGGGGCTCCGAGTGCAGACTGTTGGCGTGGCGCGAGTGCTCCGGGCGCAAGCAGGACTTGTGGCCCCTGGACCCCGCCTCCGGACTTCCCCGCAACACTTCATTCCACCAGTTTGCCGCCTCAAAATCCCGCACTCCACCGCGCCAACCCCTTGTCCCCATTCACTTCCCTTGGTCGCCTACCCGGGGGACAAAAAATAATCTCCCCGGCGCCCCCAAAACTGCGCGTCATAATCCCGCTCGAACAACCCAACGAGCGCGCCATGAGCACCACTCCGCAATCCCCCGACAGAGCCACGCGGCTCGCGAGCCTCTGGAAAGAGTGCATCGCCAGCTGGCGCGACATGGTGCTCAGCTACGGCCGCGCCATCGACCTCATGCGCTGGGGCAAGATGCGCGCGCTGGAACACCGCGGCCTCGGCCACTGGCTGCGCGATCTCGAGGCGCTCGTCCGCCGCACCATCACCAGCGACGCGCTCACGCGCATGGTGCCGCCGCCGAAGCTGCATCGGCGCAAACGCACCGACAAACGCAAAGCGCCTCCCGCATCACCAGGCGACACGCCGCGCGCCCGCGCGCCCGACCCCACCGATCCAACGACATGGCGCGTGAGCTTCCGCATGACGACGCGCGAATACGACCCCGCGCTTGAACGCGCGCGCAAACGCTCCCGGCGCAAGAGGCCCCGCAACTACGATCCCGAGATCCGCCGGCCCTGCCTCGGCTACGCCTTCCGCATCGAGGCCCTGCGCCGCGTCGTCAGCATCAGCGGCCGCGAGGCCTATGTCATGCGCTACGCCCGCCGCATGGCGCGCCTCGACGAGGCCGCCAGCCTCCGCAATCCGATCCAGCTGGATGCGCCCATCGCCGATCCGCCACCCCGCGATCCGCCGGACCACCGCCCCATTCAGTTGAACGCCACGGCCGAAGACGCGCCACGCGCCAACCCGATCGAGATCCCTCCCTGGAACGCAAAGCATGTCGATCCCGGATAGCGCGCCGCGCGCCACCTCTTCTTCCAGAACAAGGACACCCACCCCCACCTGTCCGCCCCCCTTCGGGCGGGCGGGACCCTGTTGCTGCAGCTTACTCTGATCGTTCGATGTCCAACTCCCACCACGCGGTCCCGCCCGCCCGAAGGGGGGCGGACAGGTGGGGGGTGTGGGTCCTTGTCCCTCCGCTGGCGCACAAGACGACGGGGCAGCCGCCCACCCTCCCGCGACAACTAACCCGCCCGCCCTACCTTGCCCTCCAACCCGGATTGCCGTACCTAGACACTGTCAAGTTACTCGACCCCGTCCCCCGAAAGGCTTCTCCCATGGCCGATACCCTCACCCTCAAGCCGCACACCGATATCCCGATCCTCGATTGGGAAACCATGGAGGGGAAGAACTCCTACGCGGTGTTCAATGAGCTGAGGGCGACCACGCCTGTGGTCCGCGTGCCGATCGGCATGGGCCACATGATCCTCTTCCTGCGCGCCCGCGTGGTCGACCAGATCGTCTCGGACGCGACGCGCCAGATCGAGACCGAGACCAAGATGATGCAGGGCATCTTCAACGGCCCGATCTACGATTTTACCGCCAACGTCCTCCTCTTCTCCAACGGCGATGTTCACCAGAAACGCCGCCAGCCCATCGCCCGCACCTTCGCCTTCAAGCTGATGGAAGCGATGCGGCCCAAGACGGTGGTCATCGCCGAAGAACTGGTGAAGGAACGCCTCGGCAAAGGCCCGGTCGATTTCCTCTGGGAGATCGCGGCCCAGATTCCGGCCCGCATCATTGCCGACGTCCTCGGCATTCCGCGTTCCGACCTGCCCGTCTTCATGAAATGGATCGGCGACACCTCCGCCTCGATCGGCTTCGTCGATCTCGAGCGCCGCGCCGAAATCGAGAAGAGCCTCCTCGAGTTCAACGATTATGTCGGCAAGCTCCTGGACGACCGCCGCGCCAATCCCAAGCAGGACTTCCTCACCGAATACTGCGCCGCAACGGCTTCAGGCGATCTCACCGAAGCGGAAATCCGCGCCCAGATCGTGGGCCTTATCCTCGCGGGCTCGGACACGACGCGCAATTCGCTCTGCATGACCCTGCATCAGATGCTGCAGCATCCGGCACAGTGGAAAGCCTTCTGCGAAAATCCGGACGGCCTCAAGAAAGCCGTCGTCTCCGAAGGCCTGCGCTATGAGCCTGTGGTGTCAGGCATCCCGCGCGTGGCGCTCAGCGACATGGAGATCGAGGGATATCAGATCCCGGCAGGCGCGCTGACGACGGTGTCGATCCTCTCCGTCCTGCGCGATCCGGACGTGTACGCGAACGCCGAAAAATTCGACATCCACCGCACCGACCAGCCCCGCTGGCACCTCGCCTTCGGTGCAGGCGCGCATCGTTGCGCGGGCGAGGCGCTTGCGAAAGTCGAACTGGAAGAATCGCTGGCGGCAATCGCCCGTCTGGCCCCCAACACAAAACTCGCCGGCCCTGCCCCGCAACTTGCGCCGGGCGCCATCCGCACGGTCGACCAGATGAAGGTCAGCTTCGCATAGCCAAACAATCTGCTCGGCTATAACCTGGGTATCGTGGGGACTTGAGGGAGGGACACAATGGCCAAGCCGATTTCCGAAGCGCCAACTCTGGTCGATATCGGGCCCGAGGCGGTGGTCGATCTTCACGAGGCCTACCGTGCGGCCCGCGCGCTTTCGCCCGTGATCCGCAACCAGATGGGCATCGCCACCGGCCTCCGCGCGCGCCACATGGAAACGATCCTCTCGGATGCAACGCGCCAGATGGAAGGCGAGACGCTGATGATGCAGGGCGTCACCTCCGGCCCGATCTGGGAGCTGCGCCAGAACTCGATCCTGTTCTCCAACGGCGACATGCACCGCCGCCGCCGCCAGCCTCTCGCGCGCACCTTCGCGTTCAAACTGATGGAGGGCATGCGCCCCCGCGCCGTGTCGGTAGCCGAGCAGCTTGTGAAGGAACGGCTGGGAGCAGGCGAAGTCGATTTCCTCAACGAGGTCTCCGCCGACGTTCCCGCGCGCATCATCGCCGGCGTGCTGGGCATTCCGGAAACCGACCTGCCCTACTTCAAGGGTCTGGTGGAAGAAGCCGTGCAGACGCTGGGCTTCTTCGACCAGGCCAAGCGGGCCCACTACGAAGCCAATGCGGTCGAGTTCGATGAATACGTCGGCAAGCTGCTCGATGATCGGCGCAAAAACCCACGCGGGGATTTCCTCTCGGAGTTTGCAGCAGCCACCAAAGAGAGCGGCGAAATGTCGGAGGCGGAGATTCGCTCCGACGTGATCGCGCTGATCGTCGCCGGGTCCGACACCACCAAGAATTCCATCGCGATGACGCTCAATCTCCTGCTCAAACATCCCGACCAGTGGCGCGCAATGTGCGCCGATCCGGACACGCACAAGAAAGGCGCTGCGGCCGAAGGCCTGCGCTTCGAGCCGGTCGCACTGGGCGTCCCACGCTTCTCTGTCTCGCCCTTCGAACTCGACGGCTATGACATGACGCCGGGCATGCTGATCTTCTTCTCGATCGTCTCGGCTTGCCGCGATCCCGACGTCTACGCGAATCCCGACGCCTTCGACATCGCCCGTACCGACCACCCCCGCTGGCACTTCGCCTTCGGCGGCGGCGCGCATCGTTGCTTGGGCGAAGCCCTCGCCCGTGTCGAGATCGAGGAAACTCTGGCGGCCATCGCGCGCCTGGCGCCGAACACCAAGGTGATCGGCCCGCGTCCAAGGATGAAGGCCGCTCCGATCCGCGCGGTGGACCAGCTGAAGGTCGCGTTCGCCTGAAATCCTCTCGCGGCATAGGGAAAAGGCGCCCGAAATTCGGAGCTGGCGCCAACGCCATGCTTTACGGGTTTCCAGCCGTAAACCTTGTTTGCTCCCGATGGGGCTGGCGGATCGAGCCTAACTGGCGATCGGGATGTTACCGGAATGCGGACAGATTGGCTGTCGCGTCTCAGCCGCCCTTAAGGCCGTGGCGCAACAATTCGTCTCATGGCCGCACTCTCATCATCCACGGTCGACCAGGTCGCAATGCCGCCCGCATGGCGGCGCGAAGCGATCGCCCGGCTCGGCGTCAGTGTCCCGGCGACGGCAGTTGCGTTTGCGCTGCTTGCGCCGCTCATCGGCGCGCTT
>DASYKO010000123.1:0-4196 GCA_035995285.1 Hyphomonadaceae bacterium
AAGCTGAGCGAGAAGCTGACGGGTCTTACGTCGATCTGAGGCGGCTCTACCTCACGCATACTTCCGCAACAGCCGCCGAAACTGGTGATAGCCCAGCCCCAAGGCCTGTGCGGCCTCGCTCTGATTGCCGCGTGCCGCGTCGATCGCCCGCTGCACCAGGTCCCGCTCGAAGCCTGCCACCGCCGCCGTGAAATCGCGCGGCAGCGCAACCGCCTCGCGCGCCAAAGCAACCTCGGGATCGCCGGGCCGCGCCCCGCCGATCCGAAAGGGACTTTCGAACGGATCGAGTGTCACCACATCGATCGGCTCCTCGCCCTCCGCGCGATAGACCGCACGTTCGACGACATTGCGCAACTCGCGCACGTTCCCAGGCCATTCATGTCGGAGCAGCTTCTCCGCGCAGGCCCTCGAGAACCCGGGGAAAAGCGGCAGTCCCAAAGTCTTCGCCATCGCCAGCCCGAATGCATTGGCGAGATCGAGAATATCCGCCGGCCGCGCCCGCAGCGGCGGCAGAGTCACCACATCGAACGCCAAGCGGTCGAGCAGATCCGCGCGGAACGCGCCCTCGGCCGCCATGGTGGGCAGATCGACATTGGTGGCGGCGATGATGCGCACATCGGTCGTCATCACCCGCTCGCCGCCGACCCTTTCGTATTCGCCGTATTCGATCACCCGCAGCACCTGCTGCTGCACCCGCGCTGAAGCCGTAGCGATCTCGTCCAGGAACAAGGTGCCGGCATCGGCGCGCTCGAACCGCCCGCGATGCCGCCCACGCGCGCCGGTGAAGGCGCCGGCCTCGTGGCCGAACAATTCGGTCTCCAGCAGGGTCTCGGACAGAGCCGCGCAATTCACCTTCACGAACGGCCCCTCCCAGCGCCGCGAGAGGTAGTGCATACGCTCGGCGATCAGCTCCTTGCCGGTGCCGCGCTCGCCGATGACCAGCGCCGGCCGGTCCAAAGGCGCCAGCCGCGAGACCTGTTCCAGGACCGCCTGGAATGCAGGGTCGGAGCCGATCAGGCTCGGCGGCTGCTGCGCGGGGTCAACCATGGTGGTGATATTCGCTAAGAATGGCGATACTGTCTAACGAATATCGCCATTCACTTCGCGTCACTGCTACTAAAACATTGAAATACCGAAGAAAACTTTTTGGCACGACTCCTGCCTATAGAGACGCATCTTTCACCTGGAGAGCGTCATGACCGACGAGACCCGCCACTACCGCACTTACCGCTTCGCCAACGAGGCCGACACCCTGGTCGACCGCATCCGCGGTTACCTCAGTCGCCGTACCGCCGCCGATTGGGGCTTCTTCCTGGCCGGCGCCGTGCTCGGCGCGCTGTTCTTCTAAGCGCCGCCGTCCCGCGAACCGCTCCCGTTATTCTCTAAAGGAAATCCATCATGGGCATTTTCTCCCGCCTCACCGACATCGTGAACGCCAACATCAATTCGCTCCTCGACCATGCCGAGGATCCGGAGAAGATGGTGAAGCTGATGATCCAGGAAATGGAGGACACGCTGGTCGAAGTGCGCACGGCCGCGGTCCGCACCATCACCGAGAAGAAGGAGATCCAGCGCCGCCTGGAGCAGCTCGCCGCCGCCGAGTCCGATTGGGCGGAGAAGGCGGAGTTCGCCATCTCCAAGGGCCGCGACGATCTCGCCAAGGGCGCGCTCCTCGCGAAGCGCAAGCTTTCCGAAACCGCGAAGCAGATGCAGGGCGAGCAGAAGGCGGTCGAGGAGGCTCTTGCCCGTCATGACGAGGATCTCGCGCGCCTGCAATCCAAGCTCGCCGAAGCCAAGGCCAAGGAGAAGGCGCTCACCATCCGCATGGCGACCGCGAAGAAGCGGGTGCAGATGCGCCAGACTTACGCCGACGGCCGGGTCGATGATGCGCTGGCGCGGTTCGAGGCGCTGCATCAGCGGATCGACGAGCTCGAGGGCAAGGCCGAGGTCTACGACATGGGCAAGACCAGATCCTTGGAAGACGAGTTCGCCACTCTGGAGGCGGAAAGCGGTCTCGATGCCGAGCTGGATGCCCTGAAGCAACGTCTCAGCAAATAAAGCGGCTGCTTGAAGCCGGATCGGAGCCCATCCATCTTATTGGGGCGTCCGGTCCGGGTTGGGGCCAACCAGTACCGTCTTTAAGGATCTGAGATGACAAACGTGCTCGGAATATTGTTCGTCCCGGCCGTGCTCTTCATGGTCATCGTGGCGCCGCTCTGGCTGATCTTCCACTACGTCACCGTGTGGAAGACCCAGCGCAACGCGGGCCGCGCCGACCCGAGCGCGATGAACGGCATGTGGGACACCGCGCGCCGCCTGGAAGACCGGGTGGCGGCCTTGGAAAAACTGCTCGACGCGGAAGCGCCGGGGTGGCGGAGTAAAGCGCTATGAGCCGCAAGTATTGGAAGCGTCACGGTCGCGGCTGTGGCTGGAACCGCGACAGCGCAGCTTCGGCCACCTGGGGCGAAGGCGGTTTCGGCGGCCGCAACTTCCGGATCCTCAGCGGGCTCCGTCGTGATCCCTACCGCGGGAGGGTGAGCGGCGTCTGCGCCGGCATCGCCGGCTATTACGGCCTCAACCTGAAGCTCATCCGCGTGCTGATGATCGTCGCCGCTTTCATCAACCCGTTCCTGGCGATCGGTGGCTACGCCTTGGCGACTTGGCTGATACAGCCTATGCCGGAGCCGCGCCCGGATGGCGGCCGCTCGGAAGCCAATGTCGGCACCTCGGCCGAACGCGAGAAAGCCGCGGAAGAGGAACTCCCGCCCGAGCTCCGCTTCGCGGCCTTGAAGGACAAGTTCCGCGATCTGGAAGAGCGCACCGGCGGCATGGAGACCTTGGTGACGTCATCCGAATTCCGTCTCCGCCGCGACTTCAAGGAAATGGGCGAAGGCAGATCGGATGACAGCGCTCCCACCCCGCGCCCGCAATACGGCGCCGGCCCCAACGCCCGCCCGCCCATGATGGGCCTGATCGGCTAACGCCGCTGCCAAAAAGAGTCCCCTCCCCCCTGAAGGCAGGGGAATCGCATATGGGGCTGAGAGGGGTATTGCATCGGGGCCGTGGATGGATTCTGAGGATGACTCCCATGGACGAGGGGGAGTCGGATGCAGAAGTTCACGAGAGTTTTCGGGGAGCTGCCGGACCCTCGGGCCGGCAACGCTCGGCACGATCTGGTGGAGATCCTGGTCATTGCCTTGGCGGCGGTGCTGTGCGGAGCGGAGGGCTGCGCCGACATGGCGGATTTCGGCGAGGCCAAGGTGGGGGTGCTGCGGCAGTTCCTGCGGCTGGAGCATGGGGTTCCAAGCCACGACACGTTCAGCCGGGTGTTCCGCATTCTCGACCCCGGAGCCTTCGAGGCGGCGTTCCGAGAGTTCATGGCGGCGTTTGCCGAGCAGATCAAGGGCGTGGTCTCGATTGACGGCAAGGCCCTGCGCGGCGCCTTCGAGCACGGGCGCAAGACGACACCTCTGCATCTGGTCAACGTCTGGGCGGCGGATGCGCGCCTTGCAATCGCCCAGCATATCGCCCCCAACCGCAACGAGGTGGCGGGCACGCTGGCGGTGCTCAAACTGCTGTCGCTCAAGGGCTGTGTGGTCACCGCCGATGCCTTGCACTGCCATGCCGCGATGGCCAGAGGCATCCTCGATCGCGAGGCGGAATATGTGCTGGCTCTCAAGGAGAACCAGTCGGCTTTGTTTGCCGACGCCCAAGCCATCCTCGAACCCGTCGCACACCAGATCGAGGATGTGCTCGACCCCAGCCATGGCCGCAGCGAAGAGCGTCGCGCCAGCGTCGTCCCAGCTGCGGTCCTGGCCAAGAAACACAGCTTTCCCGGCATCAAGGCAGTCGGCCGGATCGAGCTCAGGCGCCGGGTCGGCAGCACCCAGGACCCGCCCGTCGTCCGATACTTCCTGCTCTCCAAGGCTTTCTCGCCCAAGCGCCTGCTCGCCATCACCAGAAGCCACTGGGGCATCGAGAACCAGCTGCATTGGGTCCTCGACGTCGTGTTCGACGAAGACCGCGCCAGGAACCGCAAGGACCACGGCCCGGAAAATATCGCCGTCCTGCGAAAGCTCGCTCTCAACCTGCTCAGGAGCAGTCCGGACAAAGCTTCGATCCGCCGAAAGGTCAAGCGCGCCGGATGGGACGATACCTTCCTCCTCACCCTCCTCAGCCAAATGCGATAGCCCTGC
>DASYKO010000124.1:0-5752 GCA_035995285.1 Hyphomonadaceae bacterium
ACGGCCGTAAACCCCGGCCGACCCGGCCGCACCCGCGCAGCGGGGCACGCGATTGGGGTGTCGTTTTCTCTTGCCTACTTCTCTTTTGGACAAGCAAAAGAGAAGTAGGTCGGCCCCGGCAGGGGACGAAACACGGCGCGCTAGGCGCCGACCCGATCGCCAAAGACGCAACACGAAAAGAGCCGAGCCCAGCACTACCCACACCACGATGAAACGCATCGCTACTAGATATCAGCCTGCGCTGGTATGACGAATGTGAAGACCACAACGCCCTCCATCATCGTCACTTCGCCCAATCGCGCAGCCCCAAAAACAACACCCAAAAAACCCGACCCCCAACCTTTCCCCCATCTTTCAAGGCATATCGCGAAGCCCCTCCCCACACCCATTCATTCCCACCGTAAATCCATCACAAAACTGCTTTACATCTCTGAACGCCGGCAGTAAGGTTCGCTCGTCCGTGACCACAACATCTTGTGTTCGATGGTTAAGGCCTCACCTAGTGATGGTGCTGCGGACATTCCCAGGAAGGGGCAAAACGGTGTGTGTCCAGGGCTTTTGGGGGGACATGGCACCGGCAGCAAACGGACGTGTTGCTACAGGTACCCGGGCGGGTGCCTGGAAGGGAACTCGCCGTGAAAACAACAACAGGCCGGAGAGGCCGTGAACGAGGACGACACATCGATGAGTACAGTACGTGCGCAAGCCGTTGGGCTTGATTCTGCCGCCATTCCCCTGCAGCCCGCCTCGTACGACATCTGGGACAAGAAGTACCGCCTGAAGGCGAAGTCAGGCGAGCCGGTCGACGGCAGCGTCGACGAAACCTACCAGCGTGTCGCCCGCGCCCTCGCCGATGTCGAACTGACCGAAGAGCTCCGCGCCCACTGGTTCGAGCGCTTCCTCTGGTCCCTGCGCCGCGGTGCCATCCCCGCTGGCCGCATCACCTCCAACGCGGGCGCGCTGGCACACAAGCCGGCCACCTCCACGATCAACTGCACCGTGTCCGGCACCATCCGCGACTCGATGGACGACATCCTGGAGAAGGTCCACGAAGCGGGCCTGACCCTGAAGGCCGGCTGCGGTATCGGCTATGAATTCTCCACGCTGCGTCCGCGCGGCGCGTACGTCAGTGGCGCCGGCGCGCATACCTCCGGCCCGCTGTCGTTCATGGATATCTACGACAAGATGTGCTTCACCGTCTCCTCCGCCGGCGGCCGCCGCGGTGCGCAGATGGGCACCTTCGACATCAGCCACCCGGACGCCAAGGAATTCATCCGCGCCAAGCGCGAGGACGGCCGGCTGCGCCAGTTCAACCTGTCGCTGCTGATCACCGACGGCTTCATGGACGCCGTCGAAGCCGACGCCGACTGGCCGCTGGTGTTCCCGGTGCACGTGAAGGAAGAGAGCGAAGTCGACCTCACCGACCCCACCCAGGTGGTCTGGCGCGAATGGCCTACCCACGAAAACTACGTGGAGCGCGAGGACGGCCTGGTCGCGTGCAAGATCTACAGCCACATCCGTGCGCGGCACCTGTGGGACATGATCATGGTCTCGACGTACGACTACGCCGAGCCCGGTTTCATCCTGATCGACCGCGTCAACGAGATGAACAACAACTGGTGGTGCGAGCAGATCCGCGCGACCAACCCCTGCGTCACCGCCGACACCTGGGTGCAGACCGCCGAAGGCCCGCAGCAGGTCGCCGACCTGATCGGCAAGGCCTTCGCCGCGCGCATCGACGGCGTCGACCACGCGTCGGGCCCGGAAGGCTTCTTCCTTACCGCCACCAAGCCCGTCGTCAAGCTGGTCACCGAGCAGGGCTACGCGCTGCGCCTGACCACCGATCACCGTGTGCGCAAGGTTGTCGAGAAGACCCGCTGGGTCCTCAAGACCGACTGGTGCGCAGCAGGCGACCTGAAGAGCGGCGACGAAGTCCTGCTCAACGACCATCGCAACGGCGCCGCCTGGGCCGGCAAGTACACCTTCGACGAAGGCTTCCTGGCCGGCCTGCTGGTCGGTGACGGCACGCTCAAGCAGGACAAGGCCGTGCTGTCGGTGTTCCATGCCGCACAGGCCGCCAATGGCGAAGGCGCGCACATCCCGCGCGGCATCCTGTCCCTGATGGACGCCGCTGAAGCCGCCGCACGCAGCTTGCCGCACCGCGCCGACTTCGCTGGCTTCCAGTCGATCGCCGGCCGCAACGAGTTCCGCCTTTCCACTTCGGCGCTGAAGAACCTGGCGCTGGAACTGGGCATGACCCCGGGCGACAAGTGCATCGGCCCCAAGGTCGAGCGGACATCCAGCGAATTCCACCGCGGCTTCCTGCGCGGCCTGTTCGATGCCGATGGCTCGGTGCAGGGCAGCCAGCTGAAGGGCATCAGCGTGCGTCTGGCCCAGTCCGACCTCGCTCGCCTGGAAGCCGCACAGCGCATGCTGCTGCGTCTGGGCATCGCCTCCACCATCTATCGCAATCGCCGCGACGCAGGCAGCCGCGAGCTGCCCAACGGTCGCGGTGGCGTGGCTAGCTACAACATCCAGGCGCAGCACGAACTGGTCATTGCCGGCGCCAACCTCGGCGTGTTCAACGACCAGGTGGGCTTTGCCGACCTGGACAAGCAGGACAAGCTCGACCGCCTGCTGGCCGCCTACGCACGCACGCCGAACCGCGAGCGCTTCACCGCCACCGTCGCCTCCATCACCGCCGACGGCACCGAAGCCGTCTACGACGTCCAGGTCCCGGGCATCAACACCTTCGACGCCAACGGCCTGCACGCGCACAACTGCGGCGAACAGCCACTCCCTCCTTATGGCTCCTGCCTCCTCGGCTCCATCAACCTCACCGTCTTCGTCCGCGACCCGTTCGGCCCCAAGGCCCGGTTCGACTGGGACGAGTACCGTGAAGTGGTCCGCGTGTTCACCCGCATGCTCGACAACGTGGTCGAGATCAACGGCCTGCCGTTGCCGCAGCAGCGCCACGAGATCATCTCCAAGCGCCGCCACGGCATGGGCTTCCTCGGCCTCGGCTCCACGCTGACCATGCTGAAGATGCGCTACGGCACCGCCGACGCCGTGGAATTCACCGAGGACGTCTCCCGCGAGATGGCCGTCGCCGGCTGGGAAGTCGCCCTGGAGCTGGCCAAGGAAAAGGGCCCGGCCCCGATCCTCGCCACGGACTTCACCGTCACCGGCGACATGCTGCGCAAACGCCCGGAAATGGTCCGCGACGGCTTCAAGGTCGGCGACACCATCCCCGGCCGCGTGCTGCACGCGAAGTACTCCCGCTACATGCAGCGGGTGGCCGAAGTGGCCCCGCACCTGGTCGAGGCCCTGGCCGAGACCGGCGCGCGCTTCACCCACCACTCCTCGATCGCGCCGACCGGCACGATCTCGCTCAGCATCGCCAACAACGCCTCCAACGGCATCGAGCCGAGCTTCGCCCACCACTATTCGCGCAACGTTATCCGCGAGGGGAAGAAGTCCAAGGAGAAGGTCGAGGTCTTCAGCTACGAGCTCCTCGCCTACCGCGCGCTGATCAATGGCGATGCCGTGCCGTTCTCCGAAGACCCGAAGGCGAAGCTGCCCGATTACTTCGTTTCGGCCGACGACATCAGCCCGAAAGAGCACGTCGACATCCAGGCCGCCTCGCAGAAATGGATCGACTCGTCGATCTCCAAGACCGCGAACGTGCCAACCGATTATCCTTACGAAGACTTCAAAGACATCTATTTTTACGCGTATAAACAGGGTTTGAAGGGTTGCACCACCTTCCGTTTCAACCCCGCCGCGTTCCAGGGTGTGCTGGTCAAGGAATCGGATCTTGAGAACACCCTCTACCGCTTCGAGTTGGAAGACGGTAGCGTTGTCGAACTGAAGGGCAATGAGCAGGTGGAATACGACGGTGAAATGCACACCGCGGCCAACCTGTTCGATGCTTTGAAGGAAGGGTATTACGGTAAGTTCTGACCCCGCTGAGAGGGAAAAAGTTATGTCGAATGAAAATCAAGTTGTCGAATCCGAAGTGCCGGTGCTCGATGCCCCGGCTTCCCCGGTAGTCGAAGAGACCGCCGCCGCTCCCGTCGCTGCCAAGCCGGTTCGTAAGGCCCGCAAGGTCGTGAAGAAGGCTCCGAAGGCTGCTGCTCCCGTTGCCGAACCCGTCGCCGCCCCCAAGAAGGCTGCGAAGAAGGCTTCGAAGAAGGTTGCCAAGAAAGTCGCCAAGAAGGCTGCTCCGGCCAAGAAGGCTTCTGCAAAGAAAGCCGTGAAGAAGGTTGCCAAAAAGGCAGCTGCCAAGAAGGCTCCGGCCAAGAAAGCAGCCGCCAAGAAAGCGACCAAAAAGGCCGTGAAGAAGGCCGCCGTCAAGAAGACCGCTCGCAAGGTGTCGGCCAAGAAGGCGGTAAAGAAGGTCGCCCGCAAGGTCGCCAAGAAAGCAGCAAAGGGCGCCAAGACCGCCCGTAAGGCCATCAAGAAGGTCGCAGGCCGCGTCGCCAAGAAGGCGTCCGCCGTCCGCAAGGCTGTAAAGAAGGCCGTCGCCAAGAAGTCGGTCAAGAAGACGGCCAAAAAGGCCGCCAGCAAGAAGACGGCGCGCAAGCCCGTCGCGAAGAAAGCCGCCCCCAAGGCGGTAAAGAGGTCCACTGCCAGCAAGAAGACGGCACGCAAGCCGGCCCGCAAGGCCGCCGGCGCCCGTCGCAAGTAAAGAAGTAAAGCTTCCGGCCCGGCCTCGCGGCCGGGCCGGAATGCGTTCTGGCCCGCGGCGAACCACCTACACCCGTCACTGATCGCGCAACGATCGAGAGCAGGACATCACATGACCATCAAGATCGAACAGAAGATCAAGGGCTACCAGGTCGTCACGACCGAAGAGAAAGCCGCCGCCGCGGTCGTCGCAGCGCAAGCAGCCAAGGATGCCGCGCCCAAGGGCGCCGAAGTCATCCAGATGCACGAGAGCCTGGAGCGTCCCGAGACCCTCGTCGGCTCCACCTACAAGGTCAAGTCGCCGCTGTTCGAACACGCGTTGTACGTCACCCTCAACGACATCGTGTTGAACGCCGGCACCCAGCACGAACAGCGCCGCCCCTTCGAAGTCTTCATCAACTCGAAGAACATGGACCACTTCCAGTGGATCGTGGCGCTCACCCGTATTCTCTCGGCGGTATTCAGGAAGGGCGGCGACGTCACCTTCATCGTCGAGGAGCTCAAGGCCGTATTCGACCCGCGAGGCGGCTACTTCAAGGCCGGCGGCGTCTACATGCCCAGCATCGTCGCCGAGATCGGCGCCGTGATCGAACAGCACATGAAGTCGATCGGCCTGATCCACGACCCCGAAATGAGCGACGCCACCCGCGCGCTGATCAATGAGAAGCGTGCTGCTTACGAGCAGGCTGCAAAAAAAAACTCTGAAGTAAGCGCCAAGGCGACTTCCCCGTCCGCCTCGCCTGTAGGGGCGCACCCTGTGCGCGAAAACCAGGTCGCCGAAACCTCCACGTCCGAATCCTCCGGCTTCCCGCCCGGCGCGACGCTGTGCGCCAAGTGCAATACCCAGGCGCTGGTGCTGATGGATGGGTGTCAGACTTGTTTGAATTGCGGGTATTCGAAGTGTGGTTGATTAATTGAGTCAACCCTCCACGTCAGGATAGTTGTCGCCTCGTTTGATTTCTTAAATCAGAATGGAAGGCGGCAGCGAGCGAGTGGATGAAATGGGTACGGTATACAGCCGAGCAGCGGCAGTGGGTGATCAGCCAGATGGGGCCGCCGGTGA
>DASYKO010000125.1:0-3274 GCA_035995285.1 Hyphomonadaceae bacterium
CAACAGGCGAAAAAAATCTCCATCTCCTTGGAACCGGCAGAACGGACTGACGTTTTGCCATTAGTCTTCCCGGTGCTGGTGGTCTTATCCGTCCCCCCCGACCCCCCGAGACTGCCCGCCGGGAAGATACCTCCTTTTGTAGAGTTTGGTTCCAGGGCTCACGCGCGCAGCCCGCGCTTGCGTCCGACTTCCCCCCCGCTGTTCCCGCGCCATAACGGGAACGGCCCTAGTGAGCGGCGGGTTTTGCGAAATGATCCGCAATCGCCGCGCGGACGGTTTCGTCCGGCGCCAGTTGTGCCGCGGCCTTGAAGGCTATTTCGGCATTGCTGGCGTCGCCTTTCTTTTCCGCCATCAGCGCGCGTCCAAGCGAAACTCTCCAGTCTTCAGGCGAGAACGCCGCCAGCTGGTCGAGCCGGTTGGTCGCTTCCTTCATCTTGCCCTGGTCGAGCAGGCAGAGCGCATGGTTGCCCAGCGCATTCGTGGACCACGGATCGTCCTGCAGATCGCCGAGCGCGACCGCGCAGGCCTGGGCATTGAGCCCGGCGAGGTGGGCCGTGCCTGCATAGGCCGCGGGATCGGCTGCAGGTTCAAGCTTCGGGGCAGGGTTTACCATGGTGGGCTTGGACTGGAGGCCGTCGTTCTTCGCCGGATGAGCTGCGACAGGCTCGGCCGCAGGTTGCGGCGGGGCGGGCGGCTGTAAGGCCGGCTTGGCGGCCGGTGGCTGCACTGCGGGCTTGGCAGCAGTCGCTGGGGCCGCGAGCGGCGCGGCGGCCGCAGCGGTCGCCTTGACCGGCATCAGGGACGCGCCGCGCAGCGGAGGATCGGCGAGCGTCGCCTCGACCAGGACAGCATTGCGATAGATCACTGTGGATGGGGCGCTGAAGGCAGCGCCTGACAGGGTGATGCGCTGACCGGCGGCTTCGACATGGCTGACGAGCGAGCCATCCGGCGGATCGAGCTGGAGCTTTAGAAGATCGACGCCGTCGAGATCGAGGGTGAGGCCGTCAGGAGATGTCTTGGCGTCTGCGGAGGCTGGCTGTTGCGACAGCTGGATCAGGATCGAGACCTTCGCGCCGTCGCGGCTGACTTGGATGTCCTTCACGGATCCAGCCATTGCCAATCCAGTCTGGGCAAACGCCGGCGCAGCCGCCACGAGGGCGGCGCAGGCGGCTGGGAGGAATCGCCCAAATCTGAATCGGGGAGCGCGCATGCTCGCAGCCCAACCTGATCGGGTTAATCAGGCGTTAGCGTTGCTTAACTTCTGCCAGCACCATAGCGTCCCGGCCCATGAGCGATGCACCCGAACCCCGAACGATTTCCCCCGACGACCTGGGCGGCCCAGGCCCTGCGGACGCAACGCTATGCTCTATCGCCGCGCTCAGCGTGCTCTCGGCGACCGTAGGCGAGGCGATGCGGCTGGCCTCGGTTCAGCTCGAGGTCTCATCCAAGCCGGTCGGGGCGGCGCCCGTCGTGGTGCACACGAAGATCGACAAGCGCACGAAGTCGATCGCCTTCGCCTCGGTAGAGGCGCTGACGGGAGATGAGATGGTTTTCCGCGCGCAGGCTTTGTTCGGCCCGAAGGCTGGCTAGAGCGGCCCATCCTTCAGCGGCAGCAGGTCGGGGAATTTGGCCTCGCGCTTTTCGGCTTTCGCCTTGAACGCTTCCTGCATGTGCGCGCCCGAGAGCATGCCGGCATTCCAGACGCCAATATAGTCCAGTCCGTCGCGAATGGTGTGGTCGCGGGCATAATTGATCATCGCCTTGGACCCGGAAACCGCGAGCGGGTTCTTCGATGCGATCTCGCGCGCCACGCCCATGACGTGGTCCAGCATCTGCTGCTGCGTATCGAACACCTCGTTGACGAGCCCGAGCTTCAGCGCTTTCTCCGCAAGCAGACGTTCGCCCGTATAGGAAATCTGGCGGACCCAGCCTTCCGGCATCAGCCTGCACAGGCGCGGGAAGGTGCCGACGTCCGCCGTCATGCCGATGTTGATTTCGTGGATGGTGAAGAACGCATCCTTGGTCGCATAGCGAACGTCACACGCCGAGATCATGTCGACACCCGCGCCGATGCATCCGCCCTGCACGGCGATGAGCACCGGAATGCGCGCATTGTCGAGGCAGGAGAAACTCTCTTGCAGCTGCGCAAGGTCCTGCCGGAATTTCTCTGCGCGCAGGTGCGGGTCGGACTTTCCTGCAATGATACCCTCGGGCCGCTGGAACACAGCGAGGTCCATGCCGGCGGTGAAGTGCTTGCCGGTGGAGAGATGACGATCACCCGCGCGCGGGCGTTGCGGTCGATGTCCTTCACGATGGCGGGCAAGTCCGCCCATGCTGCAGGGGTAAAGGTGTTGAACTCTGCCGGGCGGCACATCACGATGTGGGCGATCCCGCCCTCGATCGACACCTCAAAGCATTGTGACGGCGGCATGAGAGATTCTCCGGACATTGCCCCAAGGCCAGATTCTGGGGGCAGAATGAACCCTATCCCCGCTGCGGCTTGCAGGCGACAGGTTTGACTACGGACGTAACAACGGGTCCTATCCCCTTTCCGGCGCCATCGCGCCACGGAGGGCATGATGCGTTACTGGGCCTCGGCGCTGGCGATTGCGCTTGCCGTTGCGTCGGCCGCGCCCGCCATGGCGCAGAAGCAGGACTGGGAGAAGATCGCCTCCGACATCCTGCACCAGAAGAAGCCGGGAGACGTCACCCAGCTTTCGAAAGGCGATGTCGTCTCCGGCCTCAAGGAAGCGCTCACCGTCGCAGGCGAGGCCGCCGGCAAGCGGCTGTCGCTGAAGGACGGTTATTTCGGCGATGTCGCCGTAAAGATCCCGCTGCCCGGCGCTCTGGGCGATGCGCAGAAGAAGCTGCAGCCCTTCGGCATGGCCGGTCCGCTGGATGATCTGCAGCTGAAAGTGAACCGTGCCGCGGAGTCGGCGGCCCCCACGGCCAAGAAGCTGGTGGTAGACGCCGTGAAGTCCATCACGTTCGACGACGCGATGGGCATCCTGCGCGGAGGCGATACCGCGGCGACCGATTTCCTGCGCAAGAAGACCGAGGCCAACCTGCGCACGACATTCCGCCCCTATATCGACACCGCCCTCAAATCTTCCGGAGCGCTGACCACGGTAGACGGTCTTGTCGGCAAATATGGCGCAGGACTGGTCAAGAAAGACCCCAAGACGTGGCTGGCCGAAAGTGCGACGACTAGCGCCCTCAACGGATTGTTCTATTACGTCGCCCGTGAGGAGCAGTCGATTCGGAAGGACCCCGT
>DASYKO010000126.1:0-16877 GCA_035995285.1 Hyphomonadaceae bacterium
ACGTCACGGGCTGCAGCCATTTCTGGTCGACCTTGGCGTTCGGGCGGCGGGTCTGAAGCTCGCGGAGCTTGTTGGACTCGTCCAGGGCCTGCTTAGTGAGGGCCTCGACCTTGCCGTAGTTGGTCTTGTAGTCGTCGATCATCTTGTTGGCCTTGGCGAGATTGGCGCGCTCTTCGACCAGCGACTTGTTGGCGGTTGCCAAATCCTTCTCAGCCCTCACCTGGGCCTCCTGGGCGCCGGCGACCTTGGCGTGCTCGCCATTGTACATGAAGAAGACGCCGACGAGGCCGGCGATCAGCATGCCGATGAACAGCACGGAGAGGACGGCGACTGCGCCGCCTCCGCCGGAACGGCGTTCTTCCCGCGGCTCCTCACGAGGCGGCGGCGGGGGCGCCTGCTCGACGAACACCGTCGGAACGGGGCCGTGCGAATAGTCACCGGAAGATGGAACAGTCATGATCTAGCCCCTTTGAACATCACACACGCTTTAACTGCCTGTAGTGGCCTACTTGCAGTCGAACGATTGATACGACTTGAAGAACGACAGCGCCGCCGTCTGCTCCTGCTCGCTGAGCGGAACCTGCACGCTGATGGTCGACGAACAGCCCGCGGCAATCGCCTTTCCATATTCGAGCAGATTCTTCAGCGGCGGCGCCGAAGACGCCGGCATGCCCGGCCAGGAGAATTGCACCTGTGTCTGCTCCGGCGGAAGACCGGGGCGGCTCAGATCCTTGAGGCCGGTGTTGAACGTGAAGATCGCCATTTCGCGCGTGCTGGCCTTGGTCTGCGCGGAGTACGTGGCGGACTGCGCTTTGCGAAGGTGGAACAGGCCGAGCATCAAGAGATTCTGCGGCTGTTCGGTGTCGGCGCATACAGTGGCGTTTTCCGGCGCGGTCACGGCAGTACCGCCACGCATGATGTGCGCCAGGCAGGCATTGTCGCGATAGGGCGGCTTGTTGGAGCCAACCCGCGCCGCTGCGTCGGCATTGATGACTGCGTCGACGAGGTTGCCACGCTGGGCGTTGACGAGGCTGAGCTGATAGTAGGCGTTGGCCTTCACATCGGTCTCGCCGGCGGCCGGCGGATTGTTGAGACCGCCCGCGATCCTGACGGCTTCCTTCAGCGAGTCCTCTGCCTTGGCGAGGTTCTTTTCCTGCAGGTAGGTGAGGCCGATTTCATAATCCGGCCTTACCGACGACTTTGCGCCAGCCTTGGCCCGGGCAAAGGTGGCGCGAACCTGTTCCGGGGTAGCCCCGAGCGGTTTCTTCACCTTGTCGGCCAGTTCGATCAGCACGGCCGCGGTGGTGGGGTCGTTCGGGTTGTTGGCCTGCATCAGCTTGACGGCGTCTTCATAGGCCTTGTCGGCGTCGCGGAGCTGGTTGGCGTTCAAGTAAGCGCGCGCGAGAGCCAGACGCGGGGCGGCCGAATTGGGCTGAAGCTGGATCGATTGGTTGTAGGCGGCGATCGCCGCGTCGCGGTTGGACTGGGCGCTGGGATTGCCGGGAATGACGCTGAGGGCGAGAAGCGACCTGCCCTGCCCCTCATACGCGCTCGCCCGCTCCTGAATGGAGGCGCCTGCGGATGCGCCGACGGCCCTGCTGTATGCGCTGCTGGCCGCCGAGTAGTAGCTCGTCTTGGCTGTAGCGACAGCCGTGTTCTCGCCCAGCCATGAATTGGAATCGCCAAGGCTGAGGCTGGCCTTGAAGGCGTTGGGGTCTGCGCGCACGGCTTTTTCGTAGAAGCCGACCGCGGCCGTCTGGCCCGACACCGTCTTGTCGGCGGCAGCGGCGTCGCCCGAGCGCAGGGCGACTTCGGCGAGAATCTTGTTGGCCTCCAGCGCGCGCGGCGCCTGATTGGTGCGGGTCCAGTCGTCGACGACCTTTTCGAGATCGGCGATGGCGCGGCTGTTGTTGCCGCCGAGACGGGCGTTGGCCTTGCCGCGCAGGAAGATGAAATCGTCGTAGCGCGGATCCGGCGGCGGAGCTGAGAACGGCGCCGCCAGCGGCTCGCTCTCCATCATCACAAGGATGGCTTCGTTGTAGCAGCCTTCGCGGCTAGACGCTGAGCACGGGCCGGGGGTGACACCGGCGCGCGGGGCAACGCCCAGACCGACCATCGCCCTCGCGCGTTCGTAAGCGCGGCCGAGCTTGAAGCGATCATTGGCCAGCTTCTCGTTCTTGTTGGCCGAAGCGAGGCCGGAATCATCGTTGGGAATCAGCAGCAGCGACTTGCCGATCCGGTCGAGGGCTGCGGCGTGCGCCTGCGCGGAGGCATCGCCCGTCGCGCTTTCGCCGACGGCATTGTAGGCGCGTGCGGCGTTGTAGGCGGCGTTGGCAAGCTTATCGAGGCCTGCCTTGCGATCGGCGCCTGCCGTGTCGCATTCGCGGGCCATTTCAGCGAGCTTGGCGCCCGCAGGCATCAGCACATCACGAACGCCGCAATTGTCACGCTTCGTCCAGGGCGCAGGCGCCTGGGCCCACGCTGCGCCGGAAGCTCCCGCGCAAACGAAGACGGCCGCGAGCAAGCTGCCCCGGAAAGACGCCAGTCCGACCCCGGCGAAACGCATGGTGAACTCCACCCCTGAAAGACCCACAGTTAACCTTTATGGACGAATTCCTGTCCGCGCAAAAGTGGCAAACCCTCTTGTTCCGTAAGACAAAGCTCAGATGACGTGCGGACGACAGCCGGACGACAGATTGCCGAAAATCAGGCGTCCGGGAGCGCCGGCTGCCGCTTTTGCGGTCGCAAGGCAGGCGACCCTTGCGGAAACGGCCCTGCCCCGCATCCGGGCTGGCGTTCCGGTGAAGCCAGAAGATACCGGAATCGATACAGATCAAGCCTTCGCTTTTTTAGCCTAACCGCCGGACGCCGGACGGGCCGCGCAGCCGAAGGCTTCGCCACGGTGTTCCTGCTCGATGATCGTCTTGGCCTCGGCGAACAGGTCCTTGCTCAGCAGAACCTGCAGTTCGCAGGGGTTGAACCGGGCGGCCTCGAAGTAGCGCACGCTGCGCCGGGCCGACAGTTCCGCAGTCCTGGCGTCGGGCGTCTTTAGATGTCTTGCCGAAAGGGCCCGCAACAGCTCGTTCCAGGCAAAGAGGCCCGTGCGCTCAACCGCCGAAGCGTTGGCGAAGGCGCCTTCGAAATCGCCATCGCGAAGATAGGAGAAGCCGATGTTCTCCGTCGAACCGCTGATCTGGTTGCTGGTCTGGCGCAGCCTTTCGCGCAACTGCACCGCCTGCTTCAGGCAGGCGCGCGCCATCAGCATGCGTGGCGAGCCCTTGGCCCCATCCTCGGGCCGGCCGCACAGCCCGGCGCTGAGATCGAGTGCCTCGCGGAGGTCCGTCTCGGGCGTATCGAACGTGGAGATAAGCTGAGTGCCAACGCCGTGGAAGGCGTTCATCGCAAGTGTCAGTTCCGCCTCGTCGCGCGAGGCTGTGGCGGTCTCCCCGCTCTTTCTGAGGGCCAGGGCATAATCGCGCAGGGCGTCCCGCGTGCGGCCAAGCTTGCGCTCGCACTGCGCCCGCCAGTAGAGCGGCTGCGGGCCCGGTTCTCCGCCCCATGAGCTGGCTTCGACGGCGTGGAACACCGCATCGCATGCGGCCGGCGCATAGCTGGTGCGCGTGGACGAGGCGTCGAGGAAGGCCACCCAGGCAAGGCCGGTGTTGGCGAAAGATGCGAGCATCGGATCGCCGGCCGCTGTCTCGAAGGATGCCTTCGCGTTCGCCAGAATCGGCGGAAGACCGGTCGAGTTTGGATCGATCTGGTCGCCATTGCGCTCCCAGGTCAGCATGGCGGCGGCGCCGGTGATGAGCGCATGCTCCTGCGGTTTTGCTCCGCCCTTGCTGAGCGCGGCCGCTTCGATCAGGGCCTCGCTGCTGAGGGGATGGCCGCCGCTGCGGAGATAGGCCTCTGCTGCGACGAGCGCCTTGCTTGAATCCGCCGATGCCGATGAGCCGGCGCTTACCACGCGGAATTCGTTGTAGGTGCGCCGCACCGCCCGCTCGAGATTCGCGACCTGGTTTGTCTGCCGGTCTGCCGCCAGGCGCGAGTCAAACGCTCCGCGGTCAAGCCGCGAGGCTGTCGCCTCGAGATTCTTGGACACGATGTAGTAGTAGACCCCCAGCGCCACCGACATGCCGATGAGCACCAGCAGCACGCCGAAGCCAGCGAACAGGATGCGGCGGAAGCCCTGCTGTTCCTGTGTGACCAGTGCAATCAGGTCGTCTTCTGCTGTGTGGGGCGCATTCTCCGACATTTTGGCGGCTTATCTCCTAGCCGACGAGTGAAGCCGCCATGTCCATCCAGACCTGGCGCTTCTTCTTGTCGGTGCATTGCAGGTTCTGAAGGAAGCTGGCGAACAGCTTGATCCGTCCTGCCCGCGCCGCGAACAGCGTGCGCTCGATCGAGTTGATGCAGTTCTGCGACGCCCACCAGCTTCCGAAGAAACCGACCACCGCCGCCGAAAGGGGCGGCAGGAGCTGAAGCGTCGGCAGCCATTGGTCCATGCTGACATTATTGTTCGTGGCGATGACGAAAACGACGCCGAAGATGACGACCGCGAAGATCAGCATCACCAGGGAGAACAGGAACAGGCCAAAGCACAGGCCGCGCTTACGGCAATGCGCAACCCTTTCGGATTCCAGGATGGCCGCCAGGGCCTCCACGTCGCCGTGATCGATGTGATCGCTCATCCCGACAAGTCCCGCCACACCGGCGAATGGCTAGCACTTCATCACGGATAGCAACAGGCGGAACTTCAGGCATCCCCAAAGCGCGTTATTCAAGGCGCTGCGCAGGATGCCGGTAGCAGGAACATGCACGCGCCGCGGCTCAGGCCGCTGAAAATGCGCTAGAATCTGTTCTTGATCAGCAGGACTTCCATCACCTGTTTTGCGTCGGCCGCTTCAAGACCGAGCATGGATGTGATGCGGTTGAGGAAGTCAGCCTCGATCGGCGCGAGGTTGCCATCCGAGAGAATGATGTCGACGCAATGGGAGAAGACCGGCAGGCGCATGTCGGACGGAAGCGCGGTGCAGGCCTCTTCAAGGCCATTCTTGCGTTCGGCAAGGCGCTTCTGGATGATCGCGTTGGCGGCGGCGAGCTGGTGCTGGTTCAACGATTTCAGCGCGCGGGAGCGCAACAGAAGGGCTTTGACCTCTTCCTGCTCTTCCCTCGCAAAGATGCCGTCGGCGGAAACGGCGCACAGCAGCAGGCAGAGGAAGGCTTCCCCTACGGTCCAGTCCGAATTCCGGTTCTTGCCGAATTCGGCGGCAAGCTTTTCAAGGTTGAAATTGGTTTGTGGCGGCCGCTCCGGCGGCGCCTGGAAGAAGTTGAGGACTGGGCTTCCGTCGTTGGCCATGACTATCCCCGCAAGCGCCCGATCTTCTATCCCGCCGGGACGATGAACGGAGCGGCGAGGAAAGGCAAGGCGCCAATACCCGCTCCCCTTCGAGACTGCACGCCTGCACGCTTGGGCGCCGGGATTGAGTCGGTATTGTAACAACGCGAGGCCTTGGCGCCGGGAGCTGTAGGCCTGCGGGCACTTTCAGCTTCGGATTAGAGAGCCCGAATTTTTTCAGCACATGCTTTGAACCGCTCCGGCGCCCGCTCCGACAAAGCAGCACTTGAGGGCGCGCGGATGAGCCGTGTCGATCCTCTTGCCAAGGAGTTTTGTTATGCGCCTCCCCGTTCTTGCCGCCGCCGCCACGATCGTGTTGGCAGGCTCTGCTCAAGCCCACGCCCAGACGACACCCGACCATCGCTTCTATGCCTCGATTCATGCCGGCCAGGACGTGCAGGACGATGAATCCATTCGCGGCTTCAACGCAGCCGGCCTTCCCCGCAACAACGACCTCACCTTCACCGATGGCCGCACTTACGCTGCAGCGCTGGGCGTCAACGCGTTTGAAGGCGACTGGGGCCGCGTGCGGTTCGATGCCGAACTCTCGCAGCGCGAGTCGGATGTCGAGACGATCAAGCTGAACAATGTGCAGCAGACCATCCGGCAGGGCTCGCACGTCCTGATGACCGCGGCCATGCTCAACGGGTATTACGACACGCCCGTGTACTGGGACCATGTCCGCTTCTACGCAGGCGGCGGGCTCGGCATTGCCACCGTCGACCACCAGGTGCGCTATCAGATCACGGGCGGCACGGCGCCGTCGCTTGCCCAGATCGCGATCCCGACATCGGAGCCGACATGGGCAGCCCAGCTTGTCGGCGGCGGGGAATACATCCTCTCGCCCAACTGGTCGCTTCTTGCCGATGTGCGCTACGTGACGTTCGGCGGCCACCAGATCGAACGCTTCAATCTCACCGCAGGCGCCCTCGATAGCGTGAACGACGTGTCCGACAAGTCGAGCGTCTCGCTGACAGCGGGCCTGCGCTTCTCGTTCTGACCATTGCGTGCGGCGGATGCCCCCTACCCCAGCGCCGCATGCTACTCGCCGGACAGAATTCCTCCCCCCTGTCCGGCGAGCCCCTTTTTCCAGCAGTTGTTTCGGGAAGCTTCGGAGCCTCGCTACATCAGGCGAGGCTTCAACGATTCCTGCAGCCGTCATTGAGCTTGGGCAGGCCATAACCGTAGACGGCATCGCGTCCCGGCGCTCCAAGGTCAGCCGAAGATGCCGCGAGGGATTTCATGGCTGCGTCGGCCGTCTTCGCCGACAAGGCCAGCGGGTCCGCCGCGATCCGCGCGGTTACGAAGGGCGCTGCAACCGAAGTGCCGGTGACGTATCTTCCATCGCTTCCGACCGGCACGAAGACATCGACGCCCGGCGCCGCGAAATCGATCTGCTCGCCTTGCACCGCGTTGTCATAGACCTTGCTCTCGACATCGATGGCCGTGACCGCGATCACATCATCGAACGCCGCGGGATAGCGGGCCGGGCTATCTGGGCCGGTGTTTCCCGCGGCGGCGACGATGATCATTCCCTTATCGGTGGCGCTGTGCAGGCTGCGGTCGAGGATCTTGTTGTAGGGGCCCGCGAGGCTGACATTGACCAGCCGGACGCCGGAGACCTGCATCCAGTTGATTGCGCGCACGATGCTGTCGGCGCCGGCCGCCTCGTCCGCCATCCGGTGATCGGCGATAACCGAGGCAGCCTGAAGGCGGACTCCGGAAAGACGCGCGCTGCCTGCGAGGATTTCTGCGGTCACCGTGCCGTGGTCGGTCCTGGCCGGCTCGGGATTTGCGGAAGGGATTCCCAGGCGCGTGAAATCGCGCGCCACGATCGGCACCCCGGCAAGCCCCGGATCTCTTGAATCAACCGCGGCGTCGATCATCCCGATGACGGTATCGGTGCGGCAGCCTTCTGCGGGCCATCCCAGCAGCTGATCCGCGTACTCGCGCCGGCTGCCGCTCGCCCCGGCGCTGGCGCGAACGCGATAGGCGTGGTTGACCCCTGCCGAGACACCCGGCTCAAGACTCTCGAGTTCGCGGATGGCGGCGTCACCGCGCATGTTCGTGGGGATAATCAACACCAGAAGGATGAGATCGAGCCCGGTCAGGTCTTCCCGGTATTCCACGGAATAGCCGCGCTGGGCGGATTTCTGTGTGAGGGAGAGTGCGGCCGCCGACGTGCGCGCCAGTACGACGATCTCCCGGTCATCGACTACATCGCCGGCGTCTGCCACGATCTGCCTTGGCGAAGGCGGCGCGGGCTCGAACATCTCGCAGGCGCACAGGGCGAGCATGGAGACGCCGAGCGCCGCCCATCGGATGGATGTCTTCGGTTTCAAGTCAGACCTCAGGATAGAATGAGGTGATTTGTCGTTGCGCGTAGGCATAGGGTTCAATCTGCCGCAACGGCATCAGAAGCTTCTGCGGATCGAGACCCAGAGCTTCTGCGTGTCCACGCCAAAGGCATCGGCTGCATAGGCCGCGAATTCGAGCGAGGTCTGTACGCCGTAAATCGAGGCTCGCAGCGAGGCATCCCATTCCGTCCCCAGATCGTTTCCGGCGATGTCGTCGGTAAACCAATGGCGCCGAAGGCCCGCAGTCAGGCCGCGAAAGGGCCCCATCTCGCCTATTGGCCAGATGGTGTTGAGGTATGTGTCACGCAAGCCGATGTCGGGCGTGACGACAAAGAGATCGGCGGCGCCCTGGAAGGCGTGGTTGGTTCCCAGCGGCGTCTGAAACGCACGGACCCCGCCCTCACCCAGCACTTCGTGGCCGCCGATGATTGAGACGCCCGCGACGTCCAGCGTAGCGACCGCGCGCCAGTAGTCGGCGGAATAATCCAGCGGGTTGCCTGCGTAGTCGCGTTGCCGGGCATATTCCGCACGCCAGCCGAGCCCGACTTCTTTCCAGTAACGGCGACCTGCGAGACTGACGCCTGTCGTGACGCTGGAATTGACCTGGCTGAGTGCGGCCCCGGCCCCGTCGTCCAGGTCGAGCGCATAGTGGTAGGCGGTCAGCCGGCCGGCCGGAGTGTCGGCGCCAACGTTTACGAGGTAATTGTCGCCACGATAGCGGGACGTCGCGTTCCGCGACGAGAGGAAACGGTTCACCTGCCACAGGTAGACCATATCGACATCGACGCCGCTGAACGGCGCGACTGATACGTGCAGGGCGTCATAGGTCTGCTGGTTCTGGCGAAATTCCACGGCGCCGACAAAGCGCTCGTCATCGAATGAGAGTTGCTGGCGCCCGCCGGTTGCCTGCACCGGTCCGAAGTCATGCGATATCTGGGCGCGATTGATTTCGAGCACTTCGCGGTCCGGAATGAGCACGCCGGGCGGGCCGCCCTGGGGTTCGTCGCGGTAAAGATCCACCACGGCTTCAACCTCGGCCAGGATGCTGGTGTGTGGGGCGAGTTCCAATTCGGCGCCGGAGCGAACGCGAAGCGTTAGCGCCTGCTCCTCCGCGCCAGCGAGACTGGTATCGACGGACTCGAACCTCAGCCGCGCATCGCCAAAACCCCGCAGGTCCAGCTTGGGAGCATTGGTAGGCGCCTCCTGCGCCATGACTGGGGCGCAGCAGACCAGGGAGGCAAGCATGGTCAGCGGAAGCCGCCGCCCTGCCCTGATTTGCCTTGTCCCCACCATCCCGATGATCCCGCCTATCCTTCAGCGCAAAGATTGAACCAGAACGCTGGTTTCATCGACAATATACCCGGAAAGACGCTACAGCCTTTTCCCTGTCGCGGCTGAGCACTAAGCAGGCCTTTCGGGAGACGCATAAGATGGCAGACCCAAGGTATTCTGACGAAACGCTGCGCGAGTATGCCAAAGGCCGCCTGCCCCCGGCAGAGGCTCTTGCACTTGAGGCTGCGGCAAAGTCCGATCCCCGGCTGGCGGCGGAGATCGCGCTTGTTCGCGGCGTGGTCAAGGCCGGAGAGGCCGAAGCCGCACGCCCATCATCCTCAGAGCTCGGTTGGGCGAGGCTGTCGCGCACAATCGATGCGGAGAGCCGCACGTCGTTCGTGCCGAAGAAATTCTCGCGCTGGCAGGTGGCGGCCGTCGCCGCGATTGCCGTCGCGGGCTGGGGAACTGCCGCTGCGCCGCTTCTGGTGGCCGGCAAAGACTCGAACGATGGCTACGTCATGGCGAGCGAGCGACCCGCCTACCGCTACTCCGCACAGGCGACCTTCGTCCCAACGGCGCCGGAAAGCGCCATTCGCGAAGCACTGCGCTCGGTGGACGCCGAAATCGTGAAGGGGCCGAGCGCTCTCGGTGTCTATGTGCTGGCCTTCAAGGATGCGGCGAGCTTGAGCAGCGGCGTTGAAGACCTGCGCACGCGCACTGCCGTCTTCGAATCCGTGCAGGCGAACTGAAACGGCGTGGTCGGACACTACGTGGTCAGATTGGGCGAATGATCTTCGTCAGGCACTGCATCAAGAGCTTCTTGGCGTGGAAGATGCGGGTCTTGATCGTGCCCTCGGGAACCTGTTCGATCTCCGCGATTTCCGAGTAGCCGAGGTCCTCGTAGAAAGCGAGCCGCACCACGCGGGCATGCGCGGCGCTAAGCTTCTCGATACAGGCGCTGACCTGCGCCGCGTCGCTGGCTGCCTCGGCCACTGCCTGCGGATTTGGCGACAGGTCCGGCGGATCGAAATCCTCATCCAGCGGAACTTCCCGGCCCTTCTTTCGGAAGCGGTCGATGGTCTTGTTGCGCGCGATCGAGAATATCCACGTCTTGACCGACGAGCGGTCCTCGTGTCGTGACGCCGACCGCCAGACATCCAGGAACGTGTCCTGCGCGACATCGAATGCCTCTGCCGGATCGCGCAGGCGTGATTCAACGAAAACCAGCAGGCCTGCGTGATGGCGCTCATAGAGCTGCTTCATCGCGCCCTTGTCGCCGTTGGCGACGCGCTTGAGCAAGGTGCGGTCAATGTCATGATCCTCCACCTTGATCGCCTCCTCCAGAGCCGCGGAAATCCCGCCCATGATCGAGCCAAATTCCTTTGGGCTCTCCCGTTACATTGCCAGTCTCCCGGCAGCCGTCCCGCGAACATTCTCGACGGGTGAGGCAAGTATTAGCTCGGCATGGTTGGCGCAACTACCCGCCGCGCGCCAGTACCAGGCGCGGACGGGTAGAAGGAAGGTCGGCCCGGGTGTCAGGGCCTTCAGGAGAAGCTCATCATCACCAATGGGGACAGGTCAGAGGCTGAAACAGCCGAGCTACCTCAGCACCGAGTGGTCCCTCACCTGAATGCAGAGTCCGTCACCAAGCTGCGCTTGCGGCGGCCTATCCCGGCCGCACTCATCTCGAATTTGCAAAATGCGAAATAACCTGATCGAACGCCGCGCGCCTGGGCAGGCGGCCTGCGGATTCCGACGGCGCAAAATCAAAGAGCGAAAGGCTGAACGAGAAAATCTCTATCACCTGGGCTCGCTCTCTGTCTGTCGCGTATTGCCCAGGTCCTGACGGCGACAGCGTTGTTTCAAGCAGATCTACTGCGAACGAAGTGAAGGGCTCATCATCGTTCGGCAAGGACGGTACAGCGCTCATGGGCGGTCCCGGCCGCAGGGCCAGACCCAGGACGTTGGGGTTGAGCAAGGGCAGCGCACCTTTGGCCGGGCGCATGTCTGATGCGCCCCCGTCAAAAGCGTGAATCGGGATGTTGTTCAGCACGCCGCCGTCGACCCAATACCCCCTCAGATCTCCAAGAACCGGGTCGGATGCGTCGGCCTCGATCCAAACGGGCTTGAACATGATCGGAATGCAGCACGAAATTCCAACAGCCTCGGCAACGCGAAATCGCGGCGTCAAAGCGGCGGAAAAGTATACGGATCTGCGCTGTGACAGGTTCGTGCCGACGGTAACAAAATCATATCCCGTGATGTCCTTGAACTCCGCGAACGTGATGTCGGCGGGATCCGGAAGCTGTCGCTTCCAGTTCGGATGCACGGAGATGTATTTGCTGATGATGCGCCGCAAAAAGTCACGCACCTGAAACCCGGGAAAGAGTCCGCGATCGTAAACAAGGTTGGTCGCGTAAGCTGTCGTGTCTCGAACTAACGGAGCCAGGAATGGATACTTCGACGCGAGTTCAAGCGCCTTCCGGGTTGGCGGCAACAGCGACAGCCATACGGCCAACAGGGTCGCGCCGGTGAGACGTACGGAGGATTGGGCAGTCAAGCCGAAAAGGCTTGCCGGGGCCGAGTTGATGTCATTCAGTATCGTGGAAATTCGGTTGGTCAGCTCCTTTGTATTCATCACAGATCTAACAACCCACGCGTCTCGGAGGGATTTTCGGGCGCGCCAGTCGTTGGGCCGAATGGCGCGGGCGAAGCCGCTTTCGGGCGCGTCGAAGAACTTCAGGAACTCATCGTTGCTTCCGAAGATCTCAAGCAGATCTTTCGATGTGCAGCCCATCGCGAGCAGCAGGCCGATGATCGCGCCGGCCGACGTTCCGCTGATTCCCCTGAGGTTCCCTTTGGCGCCCTTTTCAACGGGCAGGACCCCAAGCTGCTCGAGCGCTTCCACTGCGCCTATGTATGCGAACCCCTTTCCCCCGCCGCCCTGAAGAGCCAGGTAGAGCACATCAGACGGTTTGATCGCCAGACTCATTGCGCGCCCTCAAGTTGGCCGCGGCCACTTGCCTGCCAGGTTCATCGCGACTGCAATCGTCAGGCCGCGCAAGGTGCACGGACCGATTTTCCCATCGACTCGCAGCGGCGCTCCCAACGCCTGTCCGACGCCAGCGGCGTTTGCATGTGTCTGGAAGGCTCGGACCATCAGGATACCGTCCGCAGATCGCAAATACGCGAGCGGGTTTGTGGGCTTGCCGACGCTGAAGCCGAGCGCCGCCAGCGATTGCAGCACCGCTACATAATCATCCGGCCACTGCTCCAGATTGTATGGCTGTCCGCGACATGTATCGCGTGAGGGCCGATAGCCGATCTTCCCGGCGGGAACGTCGATTTCCCACGTCGGCAGTTGCAGCTCTTTGGTTTCCAGGCACACAAGATTTGTAGGCACGATCTGCAGCCAGGGAGAGCCTTCCGGGACGCCCACAAGGCGGTCCTCGGAGTTGAGAGCCTCAAGCTCGAGCACTATGGAGAGATAGGTCGGATCGTTGGGCGTCGGAGGTTCGTCGGCGGTCCAGATCGTGCCGGTTTCGAGATAGTAGAGAACGGATCGTTCGGCTCCCGGCTTGACCGGGATCACAGCCTTGCTGAAGCCCGCTCGAAGAAACCGCTGGAAGATCGGATCTTCGTTCCCCTCCGAATACGCCATCTCCCCCTTCTTCGCTCCACCCCAGAAATACGGGTAGAACGTGTAGATCATTTCGTCCCACTCAAAGTTGTCCTCGGCGAAGCGAACAAATGAGCCTTCGCTGACGGCCTCATTCGCATCCATGATCGGTGGTGCGTTTACTGGATACTTCATCGCGTCGAACTGGCTGTAATCTTGGCCCGTCACGAGCTGGATGCCCAGCCGCTTGAGCTCGGCTCGCTCAATGTCCCGATACTCCTGCGAGCTGCGCGCCGTCACGGTCTGTCGTCTCGCCTGAAGAGCAGCTAGCTTGCGTTCGTAGTCGCTCTTCTGGGCCAGGTAGGCATCTTGAATTGCATTGAAGGTGGTGAGCTGCCACTTCGCGAAAGCTTCCTCCGTTCGGTACAGCACCAGGTTGGCGCTGATCGAATAGTGCTGAACATAAATACCGGTGATCGCCAGCTCGAACTTGTTTCGGACCGGATCCGGAAAGTACTGCCTGGGCCATCCCGACATGCTGCTCGTCCAGATGAAGGGAGCCACGGCAAGTCCATAGGCAGACCTTCCGTTGTCGAGAACCCGCACGTATGCGACTGGCGAGATCGTGAGCATCTCATAGCCCTCGCCGATATCTATCTCGTACTTTTCCGGTGTCCCGGTATCCCCTTGTTCTTTCCCTTGCGCCGTTCCGATCCGGGCATAGTGGAACGCGGGAGGAGGAGCGGAGACGGACGCGCCGTATGGAGCTGCAAGTATCTGATAGGTGTTTTCGTCGAGATCGTCCGCCGTGAACGAGGGAGGATCCGGCTGCCGCAACCCGGCGCCTGAGCTTGCGCCGACCGAAAGCGAATACAGATAGAAGGCGGCCGGATCAGGCAGTTCGATCTCGAACATGAGCCGAGCGCCGTAGTTGAATGTCTGGCACCAGTAGTGTTTTTCAACCCAACGATAGATGCCGCTAATCGACTTGCTGGTCGCGCTGAACGAGTGCGTATTGTCCTCGGTCGTTTCGACCGTCGTCGTCACGCTTGTCTGACGCTTTGAGCGCTTCTCGATCCGCTCTGCGGCCTTGGCGATTGTTTCCCGCACGTAGTTTCGCGCCGTCTTGGCGCTTTGCTCAATCGACTGCTCGCTCGCGAGCTTCGCGTCAGCGGCGATGGTCACGACCCCATAGGTGGCCGAGACATTCAATCCTGCCTCGGCTCGCTGCTTCTCGTTGATGACTTGTTGCATCTCCTGCGAGAGCTCGAACCTTTCGGTCGTTTGCAGATCCTTTTCGGTCGTTGAGGTCTCTTCCTCCTCAATGCTGAAAAGCTGTTCGACCTTTTCTCCGTAGTGATGAGTGCGGACTCTCGTTTCCCCTTCAAGCACATTCTCAATATGAGCAATCTCACCGAGCCCATACTTCTGGAGTTGTTGCCGCACGACCTTGAGGTCTGCGATGCCTTTGGGTTTCACGATACTTGGAGCGAGCGGCTTTATTGCGCTGAGGCCGCCAACCGCCAGCGCGGACAACGCATCCTTCACAATGTCCTGATAGCCGCTTTTCCATGCGTTCGCGGCTCGCCGGAATTCGCGCTGGAACTCGCTCACCGCGCGCGGCGGCCGGCGTTTTAGAAGATGCGACACCCTGTCGTTATGTGCATTGAAACAGAATGCCCAGAGATTGAGAAGATCGTAGCTATTGAGGTCGTCGACGCCGAGCTCTCTCCGCAAGAAACCTGTTATCCACTCCCCCAGCTTTCTTTGAAGATCGATTGACGCCACCAGGCTGGCGTCCGCTTCGGGGTGAAAGGTCTGAGCTGTCTCTGCCCCGCCGGCGCCGTTTGGAGGGTTCACAGGCGGCGTCGCAGCCCAAACGGTCTTTATCAGCTTCTGCTTTCTGATATCCCGCAACGTGTCGAGAGTAACCCTTAGCGCCAAGGCCTCCTGGACATATCGCGTCGCTAGATGATCTATGCTCTCCTCAGCGCCCTTCGTGTCCAAGTCAGCCTGCTTTCGCCTTGGCGGCAGATCGACAACCAGGACCGGCGAGGCCAGCATTTCAATGTCTTCGAGTCCGATACTCTGAATCCGCGTCAGGGCGCGCATCGCGCGGCACGGCTCTACGAGACCTGCGGCAAACTCATGGTCGCCAGTCCAGAGCGCCAGAATGTAGCGGTCCTTCAGTGCAGCAAGCACGTCGTCCGCTTGAGGACCCGGAGCAAAGGCGCCGCGAAGTTCAGCAAGTCTGCTGTCATCCATCGAGCCATTTGCCAGCGAGCCACGCAGCTCTGCGAGCAACCGTCTCCCGACTTCGATCTCGGCCCGGTTGTCGTCCAGGAGCTGCAGTAACGCATCTTTTCGCGTCTGGATCTGCGCGACATCGCCCGACTGGATTAGCGCCTGGATCTCGGCAGTTGCCGCTATTAGCAGCGATACACCAAGCGCCGTTTGCGCAATCTCGCGTCTTCCCGGTCTTACAACCGCGAAACGAACAACTTCCGCCGTCGGCGCTGCCATTCTCGTCCCCCACCCCATCGCTAACGACTATGCCGCCGTACCGATCTCAATTCAACAGAATGATTGCAGGGACCGATGAGATCGCCGGACAACAACTCCGAAAGCAGGATGGGGGGGAAGTGCGTGTGGATCTGGCGCGCCGGCGACGACAGAGGCAAGGTCATGGATATGCTTGTGCGGAAGTGCCGGGACACGCGAGCCGCCTTGCGATTGACGCGGCGTTACTACCCGATCAGCACGTCGACTTGGAGACGATCACCGCCGACGGACTGCAGCCCCATGAATGATGAGATAGTCTTGAAAGGAGATCGGTTGGCCGTCTGGCTGGATGGCTTCGACATGCCCGCAGGCATTTTGAGCGACGTATGCGGATCATCGCTATTTGAGTACAACGCCGATTATCGAGCGCTGCCCCACTCCATCCCGCTGTCGATGTCGCTGCCATTGAGCGAGAGCTCATTTGATTGCCGCAAAAGTCAGCCCTACTTTGCCAATCTTCTCCACGCGGCTTCCCTTGCTCCAGAACAGCTCGCCGAAGAAAAACACGACGGTCTTGTTGACGCGCTGAAGATATCGGGGCGGGATTGTCCAGGTGCGGTCTCCTGCGCGCCAATGGGCGAACCTCGCGCAAAGCAAATCGGAGACCTGGATCGCGATTATGTCCAAATCGATGATCTTGCGAACCTGGTTGCCACACTGGCCTGCCGACAACTCCCTGCCGCTATGCGCGGAGCGGAATCTCCACTGGCGGGAGTTCAACCGAAGATCGCTTTGGCGATTGTAGACGGCGTACTGTGCCGACCCACGGCCGGAGCTCCGACCACTCATGTTCTAAAGGTGCAGCCGGACGACACCGATCATCTCGCTGACAACGAGTACGCTTGCCTAAAGCTCGCCAGGCAACTTGGGTGCGCAGCGGTGAACCCGCAACGACTGACAATCGCTGGAAAGCCGTGCCTCGTCATTCCTCGCTATGATCGGGTTATCCGCGACCGCAAGGTCTATCGAAAACACCAGGAGAGTTTCGCCCAAGCCCTCGGGCTCACCGACAAACAGAAGTATGAGCCGGATGTCGCCCGGCACGACAGCGAGGCCTGTGATGCTCGTTATGACCAATCATCGATCCTGGCCCTGCTGGAGAAGGTGCGGCAGCCGGAAGAAGATCGGCGTAACTTCCTGAGACTAACCCTCGTCAACATCCTCCTTGGCAACTCCGACAACCACGCAAACAACCATGCTCTTGCGTATTCGGACGGAGCGATGCCCGAATTGGCGCCAGCTTTCGATCTCGTGGCTCTGCCGCATTGGCCCAAATTCGCATTTTGCGTTGGCCGCGCTCGCGACCTGGCTTCGCTCAAAGCCGAAGATCTTGTCAGGTTTGCAACCCTCACTACAGGCACAGCCCCAGATGCGGCACGCGCGTGCTTCTCAACGCTAAGCGACATCGTCGACCGAGGCCGGCTGGCTATGGCTTCCATGGTGGCCGAAGACAGCTCAATGGCCGGCCTGCAAGACTATTGGCGGGCTCGCCTGGAACGACTTGGGCAGCTTGCCGATGAGCTTCGCTCAGGGTGACCCGCCTCTGTTCTTCGGACTATCGCCAATATCACCATGGGCCGCAATCTTGCGGCGGCCTTCGTCGTTGCGGCGCGCGCCAGTTACGGGCAAGGGCCCGCTTCGTGCGGCAAACTGCATGGGCGGCTTCTTG
>DASYKO010000127.1:0-4799 GCA_035995285.1 Hyphomonadaceae bacterium
ACGAGCGGGATGAGCAGCGTGATCAGCGGGATGGCGAGCACCCACGCTCGCTCCATGAAGTTGGCGACGCTCCACGGGAAGATGCTGCGCAGGAAGGTGGGGCCTTTGCGGTAATAGCGGTCGGCCTCTTCGCTGATCGGTATGTCGGTGAGGTTGGGCGTGGGGAAGCGGCCGGGATCGGACAGCATGGACGCCCCGCCGTGCAGGGAGAAGGCGGCCTCGATGAGGAGCGCCTGGATGGCGGAGTGGAGATCCTCGCGCACGGCGATTTGCGCCGCTGGAGCAATGAGGACGACGTCTTCCTTGGGCAGGATGTTCGCAAGGTCGACCACGCCGCGATAGAGCGTGACTTCGTCGAGGTAAGGGTGGCGGCGCGCGAGGGCGTGGGCCTCCTTCACCGACATGAGTTCGATGTTCGGATCGGCGATCAGGTCGGCGAGGAAGGGCGCGGTCGGGCCCGAGACGAGGAGGGCTACATCGATCTCGCCATTCCTCAGCGCGGTGGCGGCGGCCTGTCCGGCGAGCGGCGATGGCGTAAACTTGTTTATTGCGACGCCGGCTTCATCGAGGAGCAGCGTCGAGAGCACGCGCACGCCCGAACCTTCGGGGCCGATGGCGGTGCGCTTGCCGGCGATGTCCGGCAGTTCTTCCAGCGGCACGGACTTGCGGTGGAAGACCCAGAGCGGCTCGTAGAAGACCGCGCCGATGGAGCGCACGCCATTGGCGCCGCGGTCGGCTGCAAGGCCGGTCTGCACGATGCCGATGTCGGCTTCCTTGCTCTTGATCCTGTCGAGATTGTCGACCGAACCGGCTGTGGTGAGAATATCGACCTCGATGTCGTGCTTGCGCAATTCGTCGGCGAGCGCGACGGCGGCTGCCGCATAAGCCCCGCCCTGCGCGCCGGCGGCGATCTTCACCCTCTTTGGCGGGGCCGGCGCCATGAACAGCGCGGCCACGATGATGGCGACCACCACGATGGCGATCGGCGCCCAATAGATGCGCAGGAAGCCTTTCAGATTGGCTGGCACTGTCCGACCCCTCACGCGCTGACCCGACGCTTGAGGCGGGAGGTTAAGCACGGGGAGTCCGGGCCGTGAAGCCGCCTATCTCTGTGGCGGCAGTTTCTCGAAGGCCGGGACGCCTGCGGGAATCTCGTGGAAGGGTTGTTTGTCTTCGGTGAAGATTGCGATCTTCGGGCCGCCATAGTCCTTGGGATCATCCAGCGTGCCGATCTTGAGGATGATCGCGTCGAGGCCGGGGCGGCGTGTGGTGAGGTGGGTGCCGCAGGTATCGCAGAATTCTCGGGTGACGGGGTTGTCGAGATCGGGGCGCTTGAAGCGCTTAGGCTCGCCCTTCGTGTAGCGGAAGCCGGGCACGGGCATCAGCATGAAGTAGTTCGGTGCGCCGCCGGTGATGTGCTGGCAGGCGCGGCAATGGCATTGCGCTTTGAGGATCGGCTCGCCTTCGGCGACGTAGCGCACCGCGCCGCAATAGCATCCGCCTTCGAGTTTCATGACGCCTCTCCATTGCCGAGATGCAATTAATACTGGAGCGGCTTTCGCCGCAATCGCCGCAATCAAGCCTCCACATCTCACGCATTTCCGCCCTGCGCACGGGAGTACCGAGCCTGCGCGTGCAAATGAGCAGGCGAAGAGGGACACATGACAGACATGGACACGCCTGACCGCCCACCGGGCGGCGGGTTCGATTTCTCGCGGCTGATTCCGCAGAGATCGTTTGGGTTGAAGCTTCTACTTGTGTGCGCGATGGCGCTGATGATGGCGGTTCCGGCCGCCTTCGTGTGGGCGCTGGTCTACCAGCGGTCCTATGCCGCCCAGCTGGCGGTGACGGACGTATCCAACCTGCGCGGCGGGCAGCAGGACCTGATGGGTCCGGCCATCGTCGTGTCATTCGAGCGCGACGTGCTCGGCACGGTCAACGGCGTTGGCACGACCATTTCGACCACGCGCGGACGGATGGTGCTCTAGGCGGAAACCGGAACGGCGAAGGTCGGTCTCACGACCGAGACGCTGCGGCGCGGATTGCAGAGCGTGCCGACCTATGTTGCGCAGACAGGCTTCTCCGCGAGCTTTGATCCGACGCGCCTTGCGGCGGAGGCGCCATCGGGATCGCGCCTTTTGTGGAATGATGCACGCATCTATCTCGGCATGGGCGACCTGCGGGGGGCGAAGGTTGCGACGATCACCGTGGCAGGCCGCACGCTTGATCTGTCGCCGGCGGCTTCCAGCGCGGTGGGCGGGCAACCGCTGTCGCCTCGGCCGCTGGTGAGCGCGCCGCTGGGGTGGACGGCCGATCCGGGGCTGGGACGCATCATTGTGGCGGCCCAGCTCAACACATCGGGCGCACAGCGCATCTCGGTGGCGGCGTTCGCGCGTGACACCATCGTGACCATGAGCGGAACCTGGACCTCGCCGAGCTTTGACGGCGGCCTCCTGCCCGACACGCGCACCGTCTCGCGCGATGGCTTCACTGCGAGCTGGACCATACCCTTCCTCGCTCGCGGCACGCCGGGCGTGGGGGCGGACCTCACCTTCGACAGCGTCATGGCGGCAAGCCCGGGCGTCACGCTGATCGAGCAGGCCAATCCGTACCAGAGCGTGGAGCGGGCGCTGAAATATGCGCCGCTGTTCATCGGGCTGGTCTTCCTGACCTACTTCCTGTTCGAAGCGGGGAGCGGCGTGCGGGCTCACCCGGCGCAGTATGTGCTGGTCGGCCTCGCGCAGACGGTGTTCTACATGCTGCTCTGTCGATATCGGAAGTGCTCGGGTTCAACTACGGCTTCGGGATAGCGGCGACCTGCACCGTGCTGGCGCTCTCAGTCTATGCCGGGTCGGTGTTCGCCTCGCGCATGGCGGCGCTCAAGGCGCTGGCGGTGTTCTCGACGCTCTATGGCCTCATCTACGTGCTGATGCGGCAGGAAGAGTATGCGCTGCTCGTCGGCTCCATCGCCTCGTTCCTTGCGATCGCAGGCACGATGTGGATGACGCGAAAGCTCGATTGGTATGGCGTGGGACGTGGCCCGTGCACGCCGCAGCCGCAAGGTTGATCGCAACGAACTGAGCTACGGCGGGGGACGCCGTGGGGACTGGGTTGAGGGGATGGGCAGGCGCTTCGGCGCCTGCCCTTTCCTTTTCTACTCCGCCGCGTGCTCGGCTGCTTTTTGGGGCGCTGCCGGCTTCTCATCGGGCTTCAGAGGTTCGAACGGGCGCTCAGAATCAACGGGAAGAATGTTCTCGACATAGTTGCGGATGTGGTCGGTGACGTCCTGCGGATCGCCTTGCAGATGCTCGACCGGGATCGGCTTGCCGAAGGTCAGGTTCGAGGTCTGGCCCTGCTTGTTGAGCAGTTCGTGGAAGAGCGTGATGTCTTTCAGCTCCCTGCTGAGGCCATCGAGCTGGTAGTAGAGCCAGGAGTTTTTCGCCTCGATATGCAGCGGAATAATCGGCGCCTTGTTCTTGCGCGCGAGCGTGACGGCGGTGGGGAACCAGGGCTTGTCGTGCAGCCTGCCCTCTTTCATCACCGCGAGCGCGCCGGACGGGAAGATGATTACCATCCGCTCGGCGTTGAACGCTGCGGTGGTGCGGCGGACGGTTTCCTTGGTCTTCGCGATGGTGCGCTTGTCAGCGACCCACTCCACCGGGATGATGATGTCGGCAAAGCGCAGGTTCACGCGACACGCATCCGCGTTGGCGAGGATCTCCAGATCCTGCCGGACCGGCATGATGGCGGCGAGTGCGATCGACCCGTCCGCCAGGCCTGTGGGATGATTGGAGACGACGACGCAGCGGCCGGAGCCCGGGATGTTCTCGAGCCCCCGCACGCCCACTTTCAGGTCGAGCGCCTTGTCGAGATAGGCGAAGCATTCGGCGCCGGATTTCAGCTGCTTGATCTCGTCGGCCCAGCGGCGCGCCTTTTTATAGCCCAGCAGCTGGTAAAGAACCGGGCGCAGCATCGGCCAGGTCCAGTGCTTTACAAATGAGGGGCAACGCTCCTCGATCAGGATATCGACGATGTGGCCGCAGCGGGTTTCCGGGTCGATGAAGGCGGCGACGCGCTGATCGATCGTTATTTCGGTTTTCTCGGGCATTCCGCGTCTGTTCCGTCCCCGAATCGCTATCTGGCCTATATTTGATACTAGCCAGTTTCTCCATCGCTCTTAACCCTTCGTAACCGAAACGGGCGGAAAACCGAAACAGGCCTGAAGAGAAGCGGGCCGCTTGCAGAATCGACCGGCAGTCAAGAGAGTGCGGCCCGTTCCGGGTCGGGGATTTGAGAACCGGACGTCCGAGGGGATAGCCATGAAGGTCTTGTGGATCGAAGACCACCCGCGCGTGGGCGAGATGCTGACTGCGGCCAGCGCCGCGGCTTCGCGCAAGCGCTATGGCATCGACCTGGTCATGGCGACCTCGCTGATGGATGCCGAGCGCAAGCTGCGGCTTGAGCGCTTCAACCTCGTCGTGATCGACCTGATGCTGCCGGATTCTTCGGATGAGGACGTGACGGTCACGCGTATCGCCAACATGGGCAAGTTCCGCGTCGCCGTGGTCTCGGCTTCGGAAAAGCGCCAGGAAGTAGTCGACAGCCTCATGCGCGCCGGCGTGGATTGCGTGCCGCAGGCGATCGGCAAGGAAGACCTTAACCTCGCCGAGTTCTCCCGCCGTCCGGAACTGTTCCGCGACTTCATGAACGGGCTGATGCCGCCTAAGGCGGCCTAGAGGCAGCTCTACCCAAATTCCGCCGGTATTGCCTGCATCCTTCCGGACCAGTCCGGGGATGAA
>DASYKO010000128.1:0-25529 GCA_035995285.1 Hyphomonadaceae bacterium
GGCCCTAGATGAAAGCCGAGAGGCTCATCAGGCCGATCGCCGCAACTGCAATCACAACGCGTATCATTGAGACCCATTCCCGCTACTGGCGTGTCATCGTTCCGAAGCGCGGGGAGCAATCCCGGCGCCAGGAGGAAACGCAATTGCCAGCAAAAAGTTACGGGGGCGTTTACCACCGGCACGGAGCTGGTCTCTGCGACATGCTGCCGTCGAGGCGAATTTGTTTGGTGAATCAGGAGCGTAAGCGGTGTCGCACCCCGCACCTATCTTTGTGGAAAGGCGAGGGTGTCGCAGGCGGTTTTGGCGGGGGCTTCCCATAACGCGTCGAGCGGTCGCCTGAGTGGGAGTTCTGCTCTCTCAACGGGTCATTCTCGGCCCTGAGCCGAGAATCTCCGGGCCGCGTGCACTGACCTCGCTGTCGGGGAGCGCCGGGCACCTGCCTGGCTCTTTGGCTCAACGTCCACTGTTGCGCGCTTGGATAGTCCGGGCCGGGCAGGCGCCCGGCGCTCCTCTTTTGCGCGGCCGGCGCACGCGGCCCAGAGATTCTCGGGTCGCGCCTTCGGCTTGCCCGAGAATGACTCGTGGAGAGGCCCGTGCGCCCCCGCTACGCCGTCTGCACCGTCACTCCGCACGCCTCACACACCGCAACTCCGTCATCCGGCCGTAGCGTGAAGTGGCCGCATTGGGGGCAGGCGTCGGAGAGATAGTCGGGGCCGCGTTGGGGGGTGATGGTGGGGATGTCGCTCTGTTCGGCGCGGTTGGCGCCGGGCGCCGCCTTGCGGCCCTGGAACGGGACGATGTTGTCCGGCATCACGCCGCGGGAGAAGCCGCGAGAGATGAGCTGTTCGGGGCGCACGGGCTCGACCGCAACGGTCGGCTCCTCGCCCTCGTGCGCGCCGCCGCCGAGGCCGTCGAGACTGACATTGTCGGCTTCGGCGAGATCGTCGCGGCCGAGATAGCTCACCGCCAGTTCACGGAAGATATAGTCGAGGATGGAGGTGGCGCGGCGGATCGAGTCATTGCCCGTGACGTCGCCGGCCGGCTCGAAGCGCGTGAAGACGAAGGCGTCGACGAATTCTTCCAGCGGCACGCCGTATTGCAGGCCGACCGAGACCGCGATGGCGAAATTGTTCATCAGCGAGCGGAAGGCGGCGCCTTCCTTGTGCATGTCGATGAAGATCTCGCCGAGTTCGCCATCATCGAACTCGCCGGTGTGGAGGTAGACCTTGTGGCCGCCGACGGTGGCCTTCTGGATATAGCCCTTGCGGCGGTCCGGCAGGCGGCGGCGTTCGGCGAAGACGACGTCCGGCTCTTCCGGCGGCTGGAATTGCTGCACCGGTGGGGGGTGAAAGCTGGAGGCGGGCTCGGCGCTCATGACATTGCGCGCGCGGCGCTTGGCTTCGGCGATGCGGCTGCGCAGTTCGGCGTCCACCGCCGGGCGGCCGGCCTCGAGGCGCAGGCCCAGCCCGTTGGCGAGTGCTGCGCGGACAGAGGCGTGGACGGTCATCCGCGTGGCATCGGCCTGATCGCCCTGGGCGATGGTGAGCACGGGAGCGGAGGACAGATGCGGGGCCACGGCCTTGGCCATGCGCACGCGGGCCTCGGGCGTCACGCCATCGGCGCGGGCGAGGATGCGGGCGAGCGGGGATTTGGGGTTGGAGACCGGGCGTCTTCTGCCTTGAACAGCAACACGCGCGTCCTCGATCTCTTTCGCCGAGAGGCCCAGCGCACGGAGCAGTGCTTCGCCATCCGTGTCGTAGGCTTCGGGTTCAAGCTGCAGCCGCTTGCGGATCACATCATCGCCGATGACCCAGCGCGAGAAGGCAGACTTGAGCGCGAGGCCTTCCAGTAGCGCCGCCTCGATACGGTCGAGCGCATCTTCGGTGAGGCCGCGGGCTTCGAGACGGGCGCGCTCCAGGCCGTCGATCTGGTCCAGCGTGCGCGCTCCTAGGATGCGCAGCTTCACGTCTTCGGCTTCTGTCTTGGAGGCAATGGTGGCCAGCGCAGCGGTGACGCAGGCGGATAGCTCAGGCGATTGCTCGTCTTCGGCGGCGATCAGCAGGTCGACCGGGTCGACCCCCACACTCTCGGCGGCGATCCAGCGCAGGGCGAGGGCGGACGGGCGGTCCGTGGTGACGGTTGCGCCTTCGGCGGCCGGCTCCCGGGTTACAGTTTGCGCCTCCCTGCAGAACTCCATGGCGGCGGCGAGCCCTTCCTCGCTGTCAAACGGCAGCCCTCGGGACATCACGGCTGCCCCTAGCCCGGCAAGATGAATGGCGCAGCCCGGGGCGGCGGCCAGAACGGCCGCCAGATCGCCCTGCAGCACCGCTAGGTCTTCGCGGCCCGCTATGGCGTAGCGGGCGAGGTTGAGCGCGATGGCGGGGGCGGTGGCGTCACTGGCGTTCGAGCCGAGGCGAATTTCTACCGCGAGCCGCGTGCGGCTGACGCGGTCAAGCGCGCCTGCGATATCGGCGGATGCAATGCTATCCCACGCGGGCACAGACCACGTCTGCCGCCCCGGCTCGCGCGCGCTGGCAGCTTGCCTCCGCAAAGTGATAGCCGCGGTGCGCGGACCGCCGGGCGTGCACAGAGCGATCTCGACGAGGTCTGCATCGGCTCCGGCGCGGAACGCATCAATGAGTGCAGAGGTGGTCGGGCGGCCCTGCTCATCCGTCTCGATGGTGAGCGCCTCAAGCGCGTCGGCCACGGCGACGAAGGCCTGGGTGGCGACGGCGCGAGCGGAGGCGAGGGCGGTGGCGTCTGCGAGCGCGCCGAGCAGCAGCGAGGGTTCAACGGGCGAGGCGAGCACGCTCTCGATGTCGGACGCCGCGGCGATGGGCGAGATCTTGCGGGCGCGAATGGCGTTGCAGACGGCCTCGGCCGCCTCGGTCTCGCCCGCGAGGGTCTTGATGGCGGAGAAGTGGGCGTTCAGCAGCCGCGCGGGCGGCGCATCAGCGTCATCGCAGTTGAGCAGCGCGGCCCCTGTTTCGAGCACGCGGGCGAGATGCTTCACGCCGGATTTGGCTTTGGATTCTGCCATTAGTGTCTCCGCCGCTGACTATCGGCTTATCCCTCGAATCACGGGGATAGTGAGGTGGTTCGGCCCGGCTTGCACACAGGAAATGTGACGCACGCGGAACGAGGATGCGCGAGCGAAATGACGGCAAAACCGCTGTTGCAGACTTGCCGTACAAGGCGAAACGGCGTGACCTAGGGCTACGCTTAGCCGATGTGTGGAGGGGACGATGGCCGAAGAGAGTTCGGGCTCGAGGATGAGCTGGATCGCGCGCTATGGCGTGCCGAGCCTCATCCTCTCCGTCGCGGTGTTCGTGTTCCAGCAACAACAGCAGACGTTCGACCGGCTGCAGAGGATGCTGGAGGGCGGCTACGGCTTCTACTCCAACGGACGAACCCAGCTTGCCTATTCGGAGGATCCCGGTCGGGAGATCGCGCTGCTGCGGATCATCGGGAACGTGTTCCCGAACGTGTTCTGCGATGTGCGGATGGACATCTACCTGCGGTCCACCGCGTTGCGCATCAAGGGCGGCCAGGATGCCGAGGGACGCAAGCTGCTGGATAGCGGAGAGCAGAAGCAGTTGTGGCAGGACCTGATGGCGACCTCGACGCCTACGCGGACGCCTGCCGCCTCCAACCTGATGGAAGCGTGGACATGGGGGCGCAAGCCAACGAGCTGCGAGAGCGATGATCGCTCCTCCATCGTGGCGCAGGCGCGGCTGAAGTCGGCGGCGCCTACGGATGTTGCGGCCGGGGATGGCGGAGCGCCGCCCACTGCTGCTGCCGCGCCGCCGCCGGTCCCAGCTCCGGAGAGTGCTGCGACGCCGACGGATGATGCGAAGGTCGCCGAGGCGACGCCCGCGCCTTCCGCGCCGGGAGCGGCATCGACGGGCGCTACGAAGCCGAGCGGAGCGGGAGCGGCGTCCGGACCCGCAACATCGACGCCTTCTCCCCCGCCGCCGGTGAGCGCCGTATCGGCGCCGGACATCCGCAAGGCAGAGGACGATGTGCGCGTGTTCTATCACATGCCGTCGAACAGCAAGGACGAGCGCGAGGCCTATCTGGTGGACGCAACGCGCGGCTACCTGACGGAGCATGGCTATCAGGTGGTGCGCTCGATCGAGCGCGTGGCGCCGGGGAGTTTCCCGAAGCAGGCGCAGGTCCGTTATTTCGGAAGCCAACAGGCCGACGAGGCCGAGCAGCTGGTCAGATACCTCAACTGGTATTTCCGGGACGAGGGCCTGAAGTTCGGAATTAAAGCCATCGGCAAGGACTTCCCCGTGATGCCGCAGGGCAACATCGAAGTCTGGGTGCCGAGCCCAGCGAGCTGGCTCAAGTCTGAGTCGTGACCAGTTGTCCCAATCCGGCAAATATGTGGCCCGGACAGGCCCTTAGGGGCTTGGATACCCCAGCAAACACAGCCATCTGATGCGCTGGACCCACCTCTTCGCGGGCGCCATATTCGCGCCGCCCGAAAGGGGTCTATTGCTGCGGTCTTTCTAGCGAAGTATGGGGGCGCGAAAGCCCCTCATCGGAGTTGTGATGCTGAAGTCGATCTTCACCTGGTGGAACGGCGCAACGATTGGCGCGCGGTTCGATATCGGCCGGCGAGCCACGCAGATCGGCCAGGATGACCAGGGCAACAAGTATTACGAAGAGCGCAAGCCCTCGCTGGAAGGCCGCAAGCGGCGCTATGTGATCTATGTCGGCTACGCTGAGCCCTCGAAGGTGCCGCCGGACTGGCATGGCTGGCTGCACCACACGTTCGACACGCCGCCGACGAAGGATCCGCTGCCGAGGAAATCCTGGGAGAAGGCGCACAAGCCGAACCTCACCGGCACGCCGGACGCCTACAAGCCCAAGGGTTCGCTCAGCGAAGGCGGAAACCGCGCCCACTCGTCGGGCGACTATGAGTCCTGGAAGCCCTGATGCGCGAGAGCCTGTTCGAAACGCTGGTTGGACTGGTGGTCGTCGCCGTGGCGGGGATCTTCCTGTTCTTTTCTCTGCAGCAGCGCAGCGAGGCGGCGCCGCGTAACAGTTATTCGCTGAGCGCGAAGTTCAACAAGGTGGATGGGATCTCGGCCGGGTCCGACGTGCGCATGGCGGGCGTCAAGGTCGGCACGGTGACGGACATCAAGCTCGATCCCAAGAGCTACAAGGCGGTCGTCTCGTTCACGATGCGCAAGGGCATCCAGGTGCCGGACGATTCAACGGCGCAGGTCGTCTCCGACGGTCTGCTCGGCGGCGCCTATATCGGCATCATGGTCGGCGGCTCGTTCGACTATGTGGCCGAAGGCGGTCAGATCGAATTCACCCGCGGCAGCGTAGACCTGCTGACGGTTCTCTCCGAAGTCGCCCAATCTGCAGCAGGTGGGGGTGCGGCCGGAGGGAGCGGGGGAGACAAGTCAGAAGAGGAAGCCCCAACCAAATGAAGCGCTTCATCCGCATTACCCTCGCCACCGCCGCTGTGGCGCTTGCTGCTGCAGGCGCATCGGCGCTGGAGCCGCGCACAGGCGTGAAGCTGCGCGCGCTAGACAAGATCACGGGCAACTCGACGGACATCACCGCGAAAGTCGGCGAGACGGTGAAGTTCGGCCGGCTCAGCGTCGCCGTGAAGGCCTGCTTCCAGTCGCCTCCGGAAGACACGCCCGAAAGCGCCGCCTTCCTTGAAATCCACGCCCTGCAGGCAGAGAGCAAGCGCATCACTGCCGCCGAGAAAGCCGGCAAGACGCCCAAGGGACCGAAGGTGGGGCCGGATGGCCTGCTGTTCTCGGGCTGGATGTTCGCATCCTCGCCCGGTCTTTCGGCGCTGGAGCACCCGACCTACGACGTCTGGGTGATCTCCTGCAGCGCGTCCAACGCCGCCGCCCCGCCGCCGCAATAGGTATCTGATCCGAAATCGGCCTCGTGCCACAGGGCTACATCCAGCAGCCTGTGAAACTCTGCGCGCGGGACTTCCGTAACGCCGAACGTCTTTAGGTGAGGCGTCACGAACTGCGTGTCGAGCAGGCGGAAGCCGCCTTTCCTCAAGCGCGCAACAAGGTGGGCGAGCGCGACCTTCGAGGCGTCGGTGACGCGTGAGAACATGCTCTCGCCAAAGAAAGCTGATTGCAGCGAGACGCCGTAGAGGCCGCCGACAAGTTCGTCCTCGATCCAGCATTCGATGCTGTGGGCGTGGCCCATGCGATGTAGCGCGCCATAGAGATTGACGATCGGGGTGTTGATCCAGGTCGACGGGCGGTCGGGCGCTTCTTCGGCGCAGAGCTCCATAACGCGAGTGAAGGCGGTGTTGGCGCGGACGGTGAAGACGTCGCTGCGGATCGTCTTGCGCAGGCTCCTGGAGATGTGAAGCTCATCGAGCGGCAGCACGCCGCGCAGGTCCGGATCGACCAGGAAGAGACGCGTATCCTCCCTGTCCTCCGCCATCGGGAATACGCCGCGGCGATAGCAATCAAGCAATTCGTTCGGGCCGAATACCCGGCTCACGATCCGTATCCCTAGCCAACAGTCCCAACGTGGGTATTCGCACAGGATTGGCGCGGATTGTCCATATCGCGAGCGCAGGCGCAGGATTTGGAACGGTCGCCAAGGCGGGACTAGGCCACCCCCCACCTGTCCGCCCCCCTTCGGGCGGGCGGGACCCTGTTGCCGCAGCTTACCCTGATCATTCCTTGTCCAACTCCATCCCCGCGGTCCCGCCCGCCCGAAGGGGGGCGGACAGGTGGGGGGTGGGTGGTGTCGTTCTGTGGTTGCGCGAAGGCAAGCAACAAAACGCCGGACCAGCTTGAGGCTGATCCGGCGTTTTTCCTATCGTCGGCCCGCCTATTCCTTGAAGGCGAGGCGGATGTAGCCGAAGCGGCCCGGCGGGTCATAAGTCGTCGGGTCGAAGTTGTTGAGGCCGCACGAGGCGCAGGGCGGGGGATCCTGGTCCGTGAGGTTCAGCATCCCGAGCGTGAGGCTCACCTTCTCGTTGAAGTAGCTGGGCGTGATCCGGAACTGGGCGTCGAAGTAGGTGGTGGCGTCCAGCCGGTTGCCGGGCTCGGTCACCGACGAGATGTAGCGGCTCGTCAGCGTGGCGCCGAAGGGGCCGTGGGCCCAGTCGAGGCTGAGGTTGGCTTTCCATTCCGGATAGGCCTGGTCCGGGCTGCCGCGTTCCGTGCCTGTGCGCGAGACGGGCGAGAGGCCGGCCGAGGTGGGCAGGTACTCGACGAACTCGTCCAGGAACGCCGCCGAGAGGCGGGCGTCGAACGTGCCGAAGCCGGTTTCGGGAACCCCATAGCCGACCGTGACATCCCACTGCTTGGTGGAGATGCCGCCGATATTGATCAGCGGGTTGGCGATGCCCACCACCTGGCCGGAGACCGTGCGCGTGATGGTGTTGCAGGCGATGAGATCCAGGCTCTGCGCGCAGCGGTCGAGCAGGGCCTGGCCGTTCTGGGCCTGGACGGCGTTGTCGAGATCGATGTCGGCGTAGTTGACCTCGAAGGTCATGCCGCGCGTCCACCACTGGTCATGCAGGAAGGTGGGATCCCACACGACGCCGGCGTTCCAGGACTCGCTGGTTTCCGGCGTCAGGGCGGGGTTGCCGCTGGTGATGACGGAGACCTGCGGGTTGAGCTGGGTGTAGGAGCCGTTGGCCGGAACGCCGCGAGCGATGCAGTTCTGCTGGATCGTCTGGCTGCGGACTATGCCGCCATTGGCGCCGAGGAAGTTGGAGCAAGGATCCACCACTTCCTGGTCGAAGCGGGAGGCCGAGCCGAAGAGTTCGCCGATGGCGGGGGCGCGGAAGCCCTCGCCCCAGCTCGCGCGGACGAGCACATCTTCGATCGGCCGCCAGTTGAGGCCGGCGCGATAGGTCTTGTCCCAGCCGAAGGTGGAGTAGTCGAAGGCGCGCGCGGCGAGGTTGAGCGTGAGTTCGCGCACCCCCGGCAGGTCCTTCAGGATCGGAACCTTGAACTCGACATAGGCTTCATCGACGTCGACCGCCCCGCTCGCCGGCTGGGCCGGGATGTCGGAGGACAAGCCCGCGGAGACGATGGGATCGGGCAGGAAGAAGCCCTGCGTTTCGCGGTGCTCGAGGCCGAGAGCCATCTCGAGCGCGCCGGCGGGAAGCTGGGTGACATCGCCCGTGATGTTGAAGGAGAAGTCGCGCAGTTCCTGTTCGGACTTGTCCTGCTGGGTGAAGCCGATCCAGGCGAGCTGATCCGGCGTGATCGTGCCGGTTCCGCCGAAGAGGTTGAGCGGCACGCAGGGCGCAACGCACTGGGCGACAGGTCCGAGGGCCTGCTGCACGCGCTGGGCGTTGGCGTTGCCGGTGAAGGTCTGGTCCGCGCGGTTGCGCGACCACACGGCGTTGGCGTCCCAGTACCAGTCGCGGCCAAGCGCGTCGAACTCGCCGGTCAGCGAGCCGGTGACGTTCCAGGTGTCGACGTTCTGCTCATAGTGGCGCGGGCCGGCCTCGAGAAGGCGGCGGCCGACGACGGTGAGCGTGCCTGGCCCGAGGGTGAAGCCGAACGGGTTGTAGGGGTTGCTGGCGTCGATCGAGATCGTGTCCAGGAGGTTGCCATTGCCTGCGTCGGGACCGACGAAGAGCGGCAGCGGCGCGGCCTGGTTGGCCGAGCGGCGGTTCACGAATGTCGTCTTCAGCACCAGGCTGAGATTTTCGTTGAAGTCGTGGGTGAAGAGGCCAAAGGCCGACAGGCGCTCGGACGGCGTCACCACATAGTTGAAGGGCTGGAAGTTGAAGCGGTCAGCCGGGTCCAGGAAGGTCCTGAAGCTGGAGGCTGGGCCGGTGGGCGCAGCCGGTGTGTAGGTGGGGCGGATGCCGGGCGCGAGGGCTGCCTTGAGCGTGAGATCCAGGTTCGCGTTGGTGTTGGGATCGTGGACGATGAAGTGTCCAAGCGGCGTGCCGCCGGAGCAGCCGCCTGCGAGGCAGGAGCTGGCGCGCGGGGCGGGGAATTGGGAAATGTCGCGGTCGGAGGCAAGCACGCCATCCTGGTCGACATAGCTGACGCCCAGCACGGCGCGGGTCTTCTCGTCATTGATGCCGATCGAGAAGTTGTATTCCTCGGTCTTGCCGTCGCCCTCTTCGATGTAGCCGCCAGTCTGCGCGGAGGCCTGGATGCCGTTCTGCTTGGACTTGGTGATGATGTTGACGACGCCGGCGATCGCGTCCGACCCGTAGATCGGCGAGGCGCCTTCCTGCAGCACCTCGATATGGTCGATCATGCCGGTGGGTATGGTGTTGAGGTCGACCGATCCGGGCACGCCCGAGGCCGAGGAGCCCTGCACCCAGCGCAGACCGTCGACCAGCACGAGCACGCGGCGCGAGCCCAGATAGCGCAGGTCGATCTCTGCAGCCCCGGCGCCGACGCCGCCGCCGTCTGGCGGGTTGCCGAAGTTGCCGGAGTTGTTGTTGCGCGTGTTGAAGCCGCCGGAGGCGACAGGGAGGTGCTGGAGAATATCTGCGGTGGCGTTGAGGCCGGTCTTGGCCATCTCTTCCCCGCCCAGCGTGATGATCGGCTGGTTCTGCTGCAGCGGGTCGACCCGGATGCGCGAGCCGGTGACGATGACGGTGTCGGCGGCCTCTTGCGCGCTTGCTGGCGCCAGTGCGGCCCCACACCATCCGGCGGCGATAACAAGTGCGCCTATTCCTACGCGAATTGCGCGGCTCATGCCGTTGCGCATTGGATTGGTCTCCCTCGGAATACCCGCCCACGGCCTTTTGACCTGTGGTTAACGCACGGTGTTCCGCTCGCCTGACGGGAGTCAACGCGGACTCGCCGGGCAGGCGAGCGATTTAATCTGGATTTCAGGGAGACGCCGTAACGGAAGGCAGGGCTGGCCCTGAGTTGGGCCGCTCTACTTCTTCATGCCGAGGAATTTTTCCAGCCAGTGGATGTCGTACTTGCCGGCCTGGATCTCTGCGTTGTCGACGAGGCGCCGATGCAGCGGCAGCGTGGTCTCGACGCCGCCGACGACGATCTCGCTGAGGGCGCGGCGCATGCGGGCCAGCGCTTCGATGCGGGTGGGCGCATGCACGATCAGCTTGCCGATGAGGCTGTCGTAATAGGGCGGCACGCGGTAGCCGGAATAGACGGCGCTATCGAGGCGCACGCCGAGGCCGCCCGGCGCGTGGAAATCCGTGATCAGGCCGGGCGAGGGCGCGAAGGTTTCCGGATTCTCTGCGTTGATGCGGACCTCGATCGAGTGGCCGTCGATGACGACGTCCTTCTGGGTCAGTGAGAGCTTCTCGCCCGCCGCGATGCGGATCTGCTCCTGCACCAGATCGACATGCGTGATCATCTCGGTGACCGGATGCTCGACCTGCAGGCGCGTGTTCATCTCGATGAAGTAGAACTCGCCATTCTCGTACAGGAACTCGATCGTGCCGACGCCGAGATAGCCGAGCTTCTTGATTGCGGTGGTGACGGTCTTGCCGATCTTGGCGCGCGCTTCCGCGTCGATGACAGGCGAGGGCGCTTCCTCGAAGACTTTCTGGTGGCGGCGCTGCAGCGAGCAGTCGCGCTCGCCGAGGTGAATGACGTTGCCGTGGCTGTCGGCGACGACCTGGATCTCGATGTGCCTCGGCTTGCCGAGATACTTCTCCATGTAGACGCTGTCATTGCCGAAAGCGGCTTTCGCTTCCGAGCGCGCCGAGCCGAAAGCGACGTCGATCTCGTCGGGCCCGCGCGCCACCTTCATGCCGCGCCCGCCGCCGCCGGCGGTCGCCTTGATCAGCACCGGATAGCCGATGCGCTTGGCGTCAGCGCGCGCCTGCTCGAGCGAGTGCACTTCGCCGTCGGAGCCAGGGACGACCGGCACGCCGGCTTCCTTGATGGACTCTTTTGCGGTGATCTTGTCGCCCATCATCCGGATGTGGTCCGGGCGCGGGCCGATGAAGGTGATCTTGTGCTTCTCAACGATCTCCGCGAACTTTGCGTTCTCCGAGAGGAAGCCATAGCCGGGGTGGATGGCGTCGGCGTGCGTGATCTCCGCAGCCGTCACGATCGCCGGAATATTGAGATAGCTCTTGGGGCTTGGCGCCGGGCCGATGCAGACGCTCTCGTCCGCCAGCCGCACGTGCATCGCATTACGGTCGGCCTCGGAGTGAACCGCGACCGTCTTGATGCCCATTTCCTTGCAGGCGCGCAGGACTCGGAGGGCAATCTCCCCCCGGTTCGCGATGAGGATTTTCTCGAACATCGCCACTACTCGATGATGACGAGGGGTTCGCCGAACTCCACCGGCTGGGTGTTCTTGCACAGGATCGCCGTGACCTTGCCCGCGCGGGGGGCGAGCACCGGGTTGAAGGTCTTCATGGCTTCGATGAGCAGGATGGTCTGGCCGGTGGCGACCGTATCGCCGACTTTCACGAACTGCGCGGCGCCTTCCTCGGGCGCAAGATAGACGGTGCCGACCATCGGCGACTTCACGGCGCCGGGATTGTCTGCAGCGGGGACGGCGGCAGGTTTGGGCGCGGCGCCGGCTGCGGGCGCCGAGGCGGTGGGGGCAGGCGCGTAGGATGGCGCAGCCGCATACTGCACGGTCTTGGCTTCCGGCTTCACGACCTTGATGCGCAGGCCGCCTTGTTCGATCTCGATCTCACCGAGATCAGCCTCGCGCAGGATAGCCGCAAGCTCGCGGATCAGGCCGGTGTCGAACTTGCCGTTTGGGGTAGTGGGCTTGTCGGCCATTGCCTCAGCTTCTCCGTTGTTCAGCAAGCCTTACCGCAGCCTCGATGGCGAGGCGGTATCCGAGCGCTCCGAAGCCGGCGATGAGGCCGGATGCGGCGGGTGAAATCAGGCTCTTGTGCCTGAAGTCTTCCCGGATCCCGGGGTTGCTGAGATGCACTTCCACGACCGGAATGGTCAACACTTTCAGCGCGTCATGTAAGGCGACCGAAGTGTGCGTATAGCCGCCCGCGTTTATGACTACGGCGCCAGCCTGTCTACGGGCCTCCTGTACCCAGTCCACAAGCTCGCCTTCATGGTTGGACTGGCGGAAAACGACGGTGGCGCCGAGGGCGGACGCTGCGTCCTGCGACAGCTTCTCAAGGTCGGCGAGGGTGCCCTTGCCGTAGATGTGCGGCTCGCGCTCACCCAGCAGGTTGAGATTCGGGCCGTTGAGGACGTAAACGGTAAGGGTCATGGGATGGCGATGCTCATGGCGGCCCATGCATAGGCGAATCCCCAAATGAATCAAACCAGGGCGGAGATGAATCTATACCTCAACGGCGAGCCCGCCAGCGCCCCTTTAGGCTCAACCGTGGCCGGTTTCCTGGATTCGCTGGGCCTTCCGCAAAAGGGGGTGGCCGTGGAGCGCAACCGGGAGATCGTCCCGAAGAGTCGGTATGTCGAGACGGTGCTGGCCGAGGGGGACAGGATCGAGATCGTGCAGTTTGTCGGGGGAGGGTGATGATCGACTGGTCCGGCTGTCAGGCGGTCGAGTCGATCCCGGGCAAGGTCAGCGGTGAGTGGTTGTTTCGGGGAACGCGCGTCCCGGTGAGGGCGCTGCTCGAGAATCTTGAGGGCGGCGCGACGGTCGAGGAATTCCTGGAGTGGTTTCCCGGTGTTGAGCGCGCCGATGTTGAAACAGCTCTGGCTTATGCCGAAGCCAACAATTTCGGCCTGCGCTGGCCAACACCTAGGGTCGGTCCCAGGGGGTGACGGCGCGCCCTGAAAATCGCATATGTTCCCTATGGCCGACACAGTCACCACCACCGAAGACAAGCTGATCATCGCCGGCAAGGCGTACTCGTCCCGCCTGATCGTAGGGACGGGGAAATATGCCAGCTATGCGCAGAACGCCGAGGCTGCCGAAGCCGCGGGCGCGGAGATCGTGACGGTCGCGCTGCGCCGCGTGAACGTGATGGACAAGTCGTCGGACAGGCTGATCGATCATCTCGATCCCAAGCGCTTCACCTACCTGCCAAACACCGCGGGTTGCTTCACCGGCGAGGATGCCGTGCGCACGCTGCGGCTGGCGCGCGAGGCGGGCGGATGGAATCTCGTGAAGCTGGAGGTGCTTTCCAACACGGCGCACCTCTATCCGGACATGATCGAGACGCTGCGCGCCACCGAGATGCTGGTGAAGGATGGCTTCGACGTGATGGTTTACTGCACGGACGACGTCGTGTTCGCCAAGCGGCTGGAGGAGGCGGGGGCAGCGGCGGTGATGCCGGCGGCTTCGCCGATCGGATCAGGGCTTGGCATCCAGAACCGTGTGAACATCCGGCTGATCGTCGAGCAGGCCAAGGTGCCGGTGCTGGTAGATGCGGGCGTCGGCACGGCGTCGGATGCGGCGATCGCCATGGAGCTGGGCTGCGACGCCGTCATCGCCAACACGGCGATTGCGGCGGCGAAGGATCCGATCCGCATGGCGCGCGCAATGAAGCACGCGGTGATCGCGGGCAGGGAAGCCTATCTGGCGGGACGCATGGCGATGAAGCGGTATGCCGATCCGTCGAGCCCGCTGGGCGGACTGATCTAGAGAGCCAAAAATCAGAGTTCTTCAATGCGGAAGGCTGAAATCGCGCGTCGTCAGCTTGATGGAGCCATTCGTTCGCGGTTGAAGCGCGAAGACCCGATTATCGCGGCGACGCTACAGTTTCCAGCTTCGCAAATATTGCGTGACCTCAACATCAACAATCCAAGCGCTGTCTCCAGCGCGATGACGAGTCTCGTCGAAGAGCTCGGCGGCAATTCGGGGCACATGTGGAAGGAGTTCAATCAGACATCAGGCGCCAACGACTTCAAGCACGCCAGAAGCGAAGAGTCGTCGAGACAGGCGACTAAGGCTCTAGCTGAGTTAGACGAAGCGATAATTTTTTCGATTCAAGAGCATATGGCCGGAAACAAAGGGAGCGTGTCGCCATACATGGCGGCATTTGTTGCTTACCACGCTCGACAAAAAGACCGATCCGCGCGAAACGCAATTGCCGCAAGGCTCCGAAACGCTCTGGATCGCTTCATCTCTCTGCGTTCGGTTGACTTGAGGGTGGCGTTCTGGGGCGCGTGCGTGAAGATTCTAGAGGGACTGCGAGCGCATCTACAGCGTTGATGGAAGAAAAGGACTTAGGTCTTCTTCCCGGCGTCAGCCCGCGCCTTGGCGATCATCTCATCGAGCTTCTGTTCGTCGAAGCCCATGTTCATCTGGCCGTTGATGTAGAAGCCCGGTGTGGAGGAGATGCCCGCCGCTTCCGCTTCTTCGTGCACGCGCTGGATGTGCAGGGTGATGGCGTCGCTCGCCATGTCCTTCTTGAGCTTGTCGACGTTGAGGCCGACCGACTTGGCAACGCGCTCGATCTCGGCCATCGACACGCTGGTGTCTTCCTTGCCGTCCACGCTCGGGCCATGCAGCGCGCGGGACTTCATCAGGGCGACGTGCATCTCGCGGTACTTGCCCTGCTTGTTGGCGGCGAGGGCGGCCTTGGAGGCGAGCTCGGACGAAGCCGCGAGGATCGGGAATTCCTTGAAGACGACGCGCACGCTGGTCTTGCGGTCGGTGGCTTCCTTGAAGACCCAGTCATTGGCCGCTTTGCAGTAGCCGCAATTGTAGTCGAAGAATTCGACGATGGTGACCTTGGCGTCCTTAGGCCCGATCGAGGGGTCCTGATCATGGCTGACCAGCTTCGCGAAGTTCGCCTGGTTCTGCCGGTTGTCGAGTTCGTTGAAGGCCTCGACGAGGATCTCGGGGTTCTCGAGCAGGTATTCCTTCACGATCGCCTTCACCTCGTCCTTCGACATCCGGTCGATGGTTTCCGGGGCCGAGGTCAGCTTCGCGTCAGCTGATTTCTGCCCGCCCGAGCAGGCGGCTAGCGAGAGGGCTGCGGCGGCAACGCAGAGGGCGAACAGTCTCATCGGAAGTCGTCTTTCCTTGTTGCGCCATTCCCCGGAGAACTGGCCGGGGCTGTGGGACCCCTGAGATTTAGGGCCTGCAGCGGTTAACACCAGATCACGGTTCGGTGTCGAATCCCCCTTACAGATAGCTCAGCTAAGGGATCAATGGCCCCGGCCGCGCTGGTTGCGGATGTTCCGGGGATCCGCCATCGCCATGATGTCATCCGCCCGGATTGCATTGGGCGTGCCGGGCTTGAGGCCCTGCAGGGCCCGGCGGGCAAAGTTCATGGCCCGGGGCATGTCGCCCACATAATAGGCCTCTTCGGCGGTGGCGAGGTCGGCGTCGGGCACCTGGTTCAGCTCGGCATAGGCGTCGGCCAGCTGGTTCCAGGCGAAAGGGTTGTCGGCCTCCTTGGCGAGCGTGTCGATGAGCACGCCCGTCGCCTCCTCGACATTCTCCTTCACCTTCGAGCCGATCAGCGATCGGGCGAGGTTGACCTGCAGCATGGCCTCGGTCGGCGCGAGTTCAACCGACTTGCGGTGAGGCGCGATCGACTCGAGCGACTTGCCGCTCTCGAACAGGATCTGGCCCTTCAGCTCGTAGAAATACGGATAGGTCGGATCGATCGTGATCAGCTCGTCGATCTCCTTCATCGCCACCTTGAGGTCGACCGCCTTGTAAGCGGCGAAGGCGCGCGCGTACTTGGCGGGGACGGACTGGTCCTTGACCGGATAGCGCACAAGCACCTTGGCCGGCGTGCCGAGATAGCCGACCAGCTTGGCCTTCATCATCTCCAGCGCACGAATGTCTTCCTCGCTCTGCGGCTGGGCGCGGGCGGTGACTTCAGCCGAGCGGACGCGCAGGGCGTTGAGACGGTCGGTCGAGACCGGGTGAGTGCGGAAATAGGGATCGCGCTTCATCTCCGTCATCAGTTCGTTGTACTGGAATTTCTCCATGAACTTGACGAGGCCGTCGGCCGACTGGTGCGTGCGGTCCATCAGCGTGATGCCGTACTGGTCGGCCGCGCTTTCCTCCGCGCGGACGTATTTGACCACGGTCAGCATCGAGAACTGGGGGGCCGAGGCAAACAGCGCCATGGCCGCATCCGGCGCGCCCGCCGCGATGGCGAGGACGCCAAGGCCCATGGTGATCAGCGAGACGCCCGTACCGGCGCTGCCCACCTGACTGCGCGAGACGTTGTGGCCGGCCGCAAGGTGTCCGGTCTCGTGCGCCATGACCCCCTTGAGCTGCGTGGGGTCGTCGCACTCCATGATGAGGCCGGTGTTGATGGCCATGTTGTTGCCGCCGCCGACGCCGGCGTTCAGCGTGTTGTCGTTGAGCATGAAGATGCGAACGTCCGACGGCTTGATCCCTGCGGCTTCAAAGAGCGGATCGCCGAACTGGTGCAGGATGTGCTCGATCTCCGCATCGCGGATAACGCCCTGGGCTTCGGCCTGCATCGGAATGGCGAGCGCCAGCGCGATTGCCGTCGCCGGCACGGCCGCACGGCGGAGGAGTTTTCTGGCAAAGCCCATCAAGACGCTCCTCGGCCCGTTTTCAGGTGGGCTTTCTCCGGCCCAGGCATTCCCCAAAGATACGTGCGGGAACAAGCCTAGCCACCGGCCTCCCGGAATCAATGCCGGGAGGCAGGGGCATAATTGAGGCGGCTGCGGGCCGGCTTTGTCAGTGTTTGTCGCAGGCGTGAGCTGCGGCCAGATGCCTTAAGCAGACAGACGCCTTAACCAGTCTTCTTGCGGCTCCACCAGCCTGCCTTGCGGGGCGCGGCCTTTTCCTCGACGGGCTCGGCTTCCGGCGCGCCATGGATGGGATGGAGCCGGGTCTCGGGCGGCGGGGAGGGTTCCGCAGTTGCCATGGCCGGCGCAGGCTCTGGCGCCGGTATCGGCTTGGCGGCCACAGGTTCGGGCTCGGGCTGCGGGCGAGTGGCGACGTCCGGTTCGCGTTTTTCGCGAACAGGTTCCACTGCAGTTTCGACCGGCTCGGTCGCCGGGACCGGTATGGCCTCCGGCGCGGGTTCAGGCTCCGGCGCCGCCGCAACATAGAGGAAGGGCGCTGAGGCGATGGCGTCCAGCATTTCGCCGCCGTCGGTGGCGATGTCCGGCGTGCGGGGTTCACGGTCACGCTCGCGATCGCGGCCACGGCGCCGGCGGCGTCCGCCGCGTTCTCCACGCTCGCTTTTGTCGCCTCGGTCGCCGCGCGGCTGCTGCTGGTCGCCAGCGTGCGCGTGTTCGGGCGCGTCGTCCTGATTGCGTTCGCGATCGCGGCCCCGCCCGTGGTCGCGGTCGCGGCCGCGGCGGCGGCCTCCGCGCTGGCCGCGTCCGCGGCGGTGATTGTCGCTGTCTTCGGAATCGCCGCCGTCTTCGGCGTCGTCGCGGGCTTCGTCTTCGCCGTCTTCCTCGCCATCCTCGCCGCCGTCTTCGGCGTCGTCTTCGATGACTTCCTCGTCCTCGTCCTCGATTTCATCGGGGGCGGGCGGAGGCAGGGGCTTGAGCTTGCGCAGGTCGATCGGCGCGATGGGCTTGTAGGGAACGGCTTCGCCGTCGGCCCGGCCTTCGATGGTGAACTCGCCGGTCTTCATGTCCTCATCCGCCTCGATTCGGACGGTCACGTGGCAATCGGCTTCGATGCCGGCGATGGAGGAGCGCTTTTCGTTGAGCAGGTAGAGCGCCACTTCCGCGGCCGCCACGACCTGGACGCTGTCGACCCGGTCGTCAGCCGCGCGGGCCTCGACGGCGCGCAGCAGCTGGATCGCGGCCGAGTCGATGGAGCGCATGCGGCCCGTGCCGCCGCAATGCTCGCAGGGCTCCGAGGAGAGCTCGAGCACGCCGGCGCGGCGACGCTGTCTGGAAATCTCAAAGAGCCCGAACTGCGAGATGCGGCCGGTCTGTACGCGCGCCCGGTCGATCTTGAGGCAGTCCTTCATCTTCTTTTCAACGGCGCGGTTGTTCTTGTTGTCCTCCATGTCGATGAAATCGATCACGATGAGGCCGGCAAGATCGCGCAGGCGCATCTGGCGGCAGGCTTCGGCAGCCGCCTCCATGTTGGTCTTGAGGGCGGTGGCTTCGACGTTGCGCTCGCGCGTCGCCTTGCCCGAGTTCACGTCGATGGCGACCAGCGCCTCGGTCTGGTTGATGACGATATAGCCGCCGGAAGGCAGCTGCACGGTAGGCGAGAAGATGCCTTCGAGCTGGTCTTCCACGCCGGTGACGACAAACAGGGGTCCGTTGTCGTCATGCAGGACCACTTTGCGCGTGTGGCTCGGCATCAGCATCTTCACGAAGGTGCGCGCCTCTTCATAGGCGTCCTCGCCTTCGACCATGATGCGCTCGACATCCTTGTCGTAGAGGTCGCGCACGGCGCGCAGGACAAGGTGGCCTTCCTCGTGGATCAGCGCGGGCGCCATGGATTCCATGGTGCGCGAGACGATCTGCTGCCACAGCTTCGTCAGGTATTCGAAGTCGCGGCGAACCTCGTTCTTGGTGCGCTTGGCGCCTGCGGTGCGCACGATAAGGCCGGCGCCGGGCGGGATCTGGAATTCCGAGGTGATCGCCTTGAGACGGCGGCGGTCGCCGACATTGGTGATCTTGCGGGAGATGCCGCCGCCGCGCGACGTGTTGGGCATCAGCACGCAATAGCGGCCGGCCAGCGAGAGATAAGTGGTAAGGGCCGCGCCCTTGTTCCCACGTTCTTCCTTGACGACCTGCACCAGCAGGACCTGCCGGCGGCGGATCACTTCCTGGATCTTGTAGCGGCGCTGGAACAGCGCGTTGCGGCGCTGGGCCTTGCGCTCCTCGGCTTCCTCGGCGGCCTCGTCATCCTCGGCCCCGCCATTCTCTCCGGCAGGCTCGACAGCCTCGCCGTCAGCGGCAGCTTCAGCCGGCGCCTCATCTTCGGCGTCGTCTTCCTCGGCCTCTTCAGCCTCGGCGAGCAGGGCTTCGCGATCCTCTTTCGGGATCTGGTAGTAGTCCGGATGGATCTCGGAGAACGCCAGGAAGCCGTGGCGGTTGCCGCCATAGTCGACGAACGCCGCCTGCAGCGACGGCTCTACGCGCGTGATCTTGGCGAGGTAGATATTGCCGCGAAGCTGGCGCTTGTTTCGCGCTTCGAAATCAAAGTCTTCGATCTGGCCGTTGTTTACGACGGCCACCCGGGTTTCCTCCGGGTGGGTGGCGTCGATAAGCATGAGCTTGCTCATGAAGCAGAACCTTCTCTTCAATGCGGACGGCGCGCGAATGCGCTGCAACAGTCCGCGTAACGATGGGGGGGGCAGATACGTAGAGGATCCGGCGTCCGGTCAGGCCGACTGAATTTCGCGAAGAAGCCGCGTTCATGGATGTCCTGGCCGCGGAGGCAGCTCGTCGCTGACCTCCCAATACGCTCGAAACCTTTGGTAACACCTTGTTGCGGCTGTGGAATTTTTTAAATCCGCCGCGCGAGGCGCTTGGGACAGGGCGTCAAGCCCGGCCACCACGGACTCATTGCACGGTTTCGGCTCGCAGGGGAAGAAGTTTGAGTGGACGGTATGTGCTTATCCACAGGGGGCGGGGCGCAAGAATGAAGATAGCGCATTGATTCGGTAGGGGTTTGCCTACTTTGAGCGCTTTAAAACGGGAATGATTGAAATGGACCATTGAGTGGTCCATATTTTTGCGGCGAGGTGGTTATGGTCCAGGTTTCCGTCACAGCCGCAAAGAGCCAGCTTACCGAACTCGTCCGCCGTGCGGAGGAGGGTGAAGAGGTCGTGCTGACCCGTCATGGCCAACCGGTTATCGCCCTCACGCGCGTGACACAGGAATTGACGCCCGAAGAACTCATCGAGAAGCGGACGAAAGCTTTGGACAAGCTTCTTGCCGCGTCTTTCAAGGTGACGCCTGGGCCGGATGCAGCGCACGCGGCTGATTTTCTCTATGGGCCCGACGGGTTGCCAAAGTGATCGTCGTCGACACCTCTGCGTTGCTCGAGGTGGTATTCAACCAGCCTTACTCGTCGCTGGTGGCGGCAAAGCTTCAAACGGCAGACAAGTTGGCGATCTCGGCAGCTACAATGGCCGAGCTGCTGGTCGTTGCGCGGCGGCGCGGAGTAGGGCCGGAAATGGAAGAAAGCCTAGGCCAGCTTTCGATGGAGGTTGTCCCTGTCGATGGCGCCTTTGCTCGAAAAGTCGCGGATGCCTACGATCGGTGGGGCAAGGGCGTGCATCCAGCCAGCCTGAACTTCGCCGATTGTTTCGCTTATGCGCTGGCGACGGAACGCGGTTGTCTGCTTCTGTTTGTTGGCGAAGATTTCTCGAAGACCGACGTGGCTGTTGCCATGAATCCCTGAGGCGGGCTTTCCGCCTACTTCGCCCCGTCGCACGTCTGCGTCTTCTTCTGGACGCCTACCTGCGTGACCTTTCCGGTCGAGTTGTTCACGTCGAAATAGAGATTGCCGTAGTCGTAGGTGGTGACGGCCTCGTGGGAGGCGACGCATTTGGGCTGGCCCAGCGCAGCGCGGGCGAAGATCTGCTCGGCGCCGGGGCGAACGCCGGTCTGGGTATGGAAGCGCTGGTCGTTGGCGATGATCCAGTAGACCTGGTCGTGCGCGCCGACGGTGAGGCCATCAAACACATAGGTCGTCGCGGCGCTGCCCTGGATCGGAGTGGTGGACAGGGGTGTGCCCTTGAGGGCCATCAGCGTCGCCAGCGGCATGCCGATCTGGATTTCACCGATGCGCTCGCCGGGGACGATGGTGTCGTCATTCAGAGTAAGCGGGCCGGCCGTCGTACAGCCCTTGGTCATCGCCAGCGCGGCGATGAGCGCCACAGGGGCTGCAAGCTTGAAGAGCCGGGAAATGCGGGACCGGGAAGGGGAGGCAACGGGCATGGCAGGGCACTCTGGTCACACGCCCCGCAGCGGTGTTGGCGCGAGAACAGCTGATTTCCGCAGGGGAGTCGAGCGGGAACTTCGGGGTTCCGCATGTCATCACTGCAATCCGGGCCGATCCGCCGCAGCTTCACTAACGGGCGGTTAAGGTCGGTGCGCTAGGCCTTAACGGTTGGGCCAGAAGGTCCATGAAACCCATCCGAAGGTTTGGGGCGTGCGGGCGTTTGTTATTTCCTTGCTGGTGATGCTGGGCCCATTCTTGTTGGGTCATGGTCCGGCATTCGCGGATGCGCCGGGGCGCGTTTCCGCCGTGCGGTTCGCCGCGCAGGACGAACGCACCCGGGTCGTGATTGAGAGCGAGACCCCCCTCAAATACCATGTCTTTGTGCTGGCGGCCGGAACACAGCGGATCGTTGTCGACCTCCCAAGGGTGCGCTGGTCGATCAACGGCCTGACGGCCGAGTCCGGCGCCGGCAAGGGCGCTGGCGTGGTCGGTGCGTTCCGCTATGCCCACAACACCGCGACGACATCGCGGCTGGTGCTGGATCTCAAGGATCCGGCGCTGGTGGTCCGTGAATTCGTGCTGTCGCCGAAGGCCAAGGGCGAAGCCTACAAGATCGTGCTCGACCTGCAGGCGACGACGGACGAAGACTTCGCCAAGAGCGCTGCAGGAGACAACGGCCTGCCCAAGCCTGTGGCGCAGCAGGTTGCGCGCCGCCCCCTGATCGTCATCGACGCAGGCCATGGCGGCAAGGATCCAGGCGCGCATTCGCAGGCCGGAGACAATGAGAAGGACGTGACGCTGGCCATGGCGCTGGCCTTGCGCGACCAACTCCTGCAATCGAAACGCTACGACGTCGCCCTCACGCGCGGGACAGACGTTTTCATCGAACTGGAAGACCGCGTCACCAAGGCGCGCAACCTGGGCGCGGATCTCTTCATCTCGCTGCATGCCGACGCCGGATCGAACGCCCAGACGCGTGGCGCCTCGGTCTATACGCTCTCACCGGAGGGCGAGAAGCGGGTGGAAACCGCCAAGCAGAAGAATGACTGGATCCTCGATGTCGAGGTGGGCTCCGAGCGGCCCAAGCAGGTAACGCAGATCCTGGCCGATCTGGTGCAGCGCGAGACCAAGAACCAGTCGGCGCGCTTTGCCGGCGTGCTGGTGCCCACGCTGGCGGAGGCAGGCTGGCCGGCGCTGCAGAACACGCACCGCAAGCGCGGCTTCTACGTGCTGCTCTCGCCCGACGTGCCCGCTATCTTGCTGGAGATGGGCTTCATCACCAACCCGCAGGACGCCGCCATGCTGCTTTCGGAGACGAAACGAGGAAAGCTGGTCGCCGGCATCGCCAAGTCGATCGACACCTTCTTCGACGCCCAGACTCAAGGCTAGGTCACAGGGTTAGGGCGGCGTTAGGCGTGTGCTGCGCGACCGGCTGCCGCGGTCGTAAACACAACCTTCATGATAATGGGCTGCTTTTAACCGGAAACGCCCTGTATTCCGGTGATTCAACGCCATAAAGTCACCGCATTATTCGGTGATTCCGGATGCTGATCGCCAGCAGAGTATCCGGGCCCAAGAACGAACTCTCAAAGCGCATCCTGGCCCCGCAACCGGTGAGACATGCCTCGTATCGACATGACGATGATCAGACGCATCTTTATCGGCGTCGCGGTTGTGTTCGCCGTCGTCCTCATCGGCGGCTTCTCCTGGTTCCTGTGGGTGACGCGCGACCTGCCGTCGGAAGAACAGCTCGCCAACTACGAGCCGCCGATCATGAGCCGCGTCCACGCGGGCGATGGCAAGCTGGTGGCCGAGTTCGCAACCCAGCATCGCGTCTACGTGCCGAGCGAGGAACTGCCTGACCAGCTGATCCAGGCCTTCACCTCGGCCGAGGACAAGACCTTCTTCGAACACTCCGGCATCAACCTCTGGGGCATGTTCCGCGGCACGGTCATCAACTTCTTCGAGGGCGACAAGATCACGGGCGGCTCGACCATCACGCAGCAGGTGGTCAAGAACATGCTCGTCGGCGCCGACCGCTCGGTGGACCGCAAGGTTCGCGAGGCGGTGCTCGCGCTGCGCATCGAGAAGAAGCTGAGCAAGGACGAGATCCTCGAACTCTACATGAACGAAATCTATCTCGGCGGACGCAGCTATGGCGTCGGCGCCGCTGCACTCAACTATTTCGGCAAGTCACTGGGCGACCTTACGCTGTCCGAAAGCGCGCTGATGGCGGGCCTCGCCCAGCTGCCCGGACGCGCCAACCCCTACAACAATCCCGAAGCCGCCATGAAGCGCCGCAACTATGTGCTCGAGCGCATGCGGGTGAACAAGTACATCACCAAGGCCGAGGAAGAGACCGCGAAGGCCGAACCGCTGACGCTGGTGGAGCGCCTGGACACTGACGAGAACCAGGCCGCGGCCTACTATGTCGAGGAGCTGCGCAAGGAAATCCTCACGCTCGGCGAGGGCGGCAAGCTCGAAGGCATCAAGGACAAGAAACAGGCGCAGGCCGCGTTCTACGAAGGCGGCCTGTCGATCCGCTCGACGCTCGACTCCAACCTCCAGCTGATTGCGCAGACTGCGCTGCGCGCGGGTCTCGAGACGTACGACCATCGCCAGGGCTGGCGCGGTCCGATCGGCAAGATCGACAAGCCGGGCGATGATTTCGAAACCCAGCTCAAGGATTTCGCCAACGTCAAGGACAACAAGCCCAAGATCGCCGGCATGGGCAACAACTGGCAGATCGCCGTTGTGCGTGCGACGGGCAAGGAAACGCGCATAGCCTTGGCAGACGGCAGCACCGGCACGCTCTCCGCCGACGATGCGAAATGGGCCAACTCGTTCAAGCGCGCCAAGGTCGGCGGCGTGCAGGCCGGCGACGTCATCTTCGTCTCGCGCGACAAGACGCCGGATGTCTCGGCGCAGACCATCGTCGACTATGCCGTCCCAGCAAAGGGCGGCGGGGCGAGCCCGTGGCGTATGCGCCAGATTCCGCAAGTGCAGGGCGCGCTGGTGGCGATGAACCCGCACACCGGCCGCGTGCTCGCGATGGCCGGCGGCTACTCCTTCGAGTCGAGCCAGTTCAACCGCGCCGTGCAGGCCAAGCGCCAGCCGGGCTCCTCGTTCAAGCCGTTCGTCTACGCCACTGCGCTGGAGAACGGGCGCACGCCGTCGAGCCGCGTGCTCGATGCGCCGTATGTCTCGTGCGAACAGCGTGAAGAAGTCGGCAAGCTCAACTGCTACAACCCGAACAACTACACCGAGAAATTCTACGGTCTGCAGACGCTGCGCTTCGGCGTCGAGACCTCGAAGAACGCCATGACGGTGCGCCTCGCCTCCGACATCGGGCTCGAGAAGGTGTCGGAGATGGGCGAGCGCATGGGCATCTATGACGACCTGCCTGCGTACGAATCCATGCCGCTGGGCGCGATCAACACCACGCCGCTGCGCATGGCCACGGCCTATGCCGAGCTGGTGAATGGCGGCAAGGAAGTGCGTCCGGTCATGCTCGACCGTATCCAGAACCGCTATGGCGAGAGCGTCTACAAGACCGACCAGCGCCCCTGCGATGGCTGCCAGGCGACATGGCAGGCCGGGATGCAGCCGCCGGCGCTGGAAGACAAACGCAAGCAGCTGATGGACCCTGTGGTCGCCTATCAGATGGTGTCGATCCTCCAGGGCGCCGTCGAACATAGCTGGGGCACGGTCAAGACGGCGCGTTCGGTCGGCAAACCGGTCGGCGCCAAGACCGGAACCACCAACGACTTCACCAACGCCTGGACGGTCGGCTTCAGCCCCGACCTCGTGGCGGCGATCTATATCGGCTACGACACCGGCAAGATGGTGGAAGGCTCGAGCGGCGGCATCATCGCCTCGCCGGTCTTCCGCGACTTCATGATGGCCGCTCTCAAGGACCAGCCTGCCGCTCCGTTCCGCGTTCCTGCGGATGTGGAGTTCGTCGAGGTCGACATGCACACGGGCTGCCTGCCGACGGCGAGCACGACCGAGCCGATCCTCGAAGCGTTCAAGCCGGGCACCGCGCCGACCGAAAGCTGCGCCGCAGGCGGCAGCGCCGAAGGCTTTGCGGTCGACTACTCGAACATCCAGGCGGGCGACGAAGCGCCTTCCACGCAGACCCCGGCGCCCGCGCCGGGAGCGACCGTCGCGCAGGCCCCGCCTGTAGATCCGAACCAGCCGGTCGATCCCAACCAGCCGGTGCAGCCCCAGCCGCAACAGCCCACGCCGCCACCGAACGACACCAAGATCACCGGCCAGATATTCTAGAGGCGTTCGCCTAACGCGCCAAACCCCGGTCTTTTCCTCCCTCGCGCGCCATGCGCCCGGCTGCGAGTGACCTTTCCACCTGTGAGCCCGCCCTCATGGTGAGCAGCACGCGATAGCGTGCGCCCGTCGAACCACGAGGGGCGTCCTCACAGGCGGCTGGTTCACTCGCTCAACACGCCAGAACGGGATTCTTCACTACCAGTATGGTGGTGCATTTCCGCTCATCGCCTCCACCCAACTCCTTGAATCATTTCACTTCACAGAGTCGCATACTGGTGGTGAGAAAAATAATCTCCCCAGCGTGCTCCAAACCTGAGGGATAATGCTCCTGTCGCCTCCGCATGGAGGGCAGTCGTACGCTGTTCACGGCGCGGGGGCGATGCGTATCGAGCGTGGAGCACAGCGCCTCTCGGGTCAGCTTCGACCTTGGTCGGGGTCACCCTTGCAGGCCGAGCTCAGCCCTTCCGAATGCGGCCATACAGGGCCAGCCAAGTGAGGGAGCATGT
>DASYKO010000129.1:0-5887 GCA_035995285.1 Hyphomonadaceae bacterium
GATGGTGAAGCTGGGCGAAGCAGGCGTCGCCGAGCACATCCGCACCATCGGGCTATGGCGCAACAAGGCGAAGAACGTCGTAGCCCTTTCGCAGATGATTCTGGACAAGCATGGCGGGAAGACGCCGCGCACGCGAGCGGAGCTGGAGGAGCTGCCCGGCGTCGGCCACAAGACGGCGAGCGTTGTGCTCAACGAAGTCTACGGCGAGGCGACCATTGCCGTGGACACGCACGTCTTCCGTGTCGCAAACCGGACGGGGCTTGCCCCTGAGACGACGCCGGAGAAGGTGGAGGCGAAGCTGCTCGAGATCACGCCCGACAAGTACAAGCGCGGGGCGCATCACTGGCTGATCCTGCACGGGCGCTATATCTGCCTGGCCCGCAAACCGGGCTGTCCGGAATGCGTGATCCGCGAGCTGTGCGAGTACGAGGCGAAGACGGGGGAGTAACTGCGATCGGGAAGCACGCCCTCGTGGTTCGACGGGCGGCCCTTCGGGCCTGCTCACCATGAGGGCTATCAGGCGCCGGCGCTACTTCTGCGCATAGGGATAGCAAGTCTCGCGCGACAGGCTGATTTTGTAGTGCAGGGCGAGCTTGCGGATCGCATCCGAGTGCTTGGCGTAAGGATCGCTGTTTTCCGGGCCGACAATGATCACCTGGAAGTTCGGCGCGGCCTTGCCCGCCGGGGGCAGCATGGCCGTCGCAAGCCCTTCCCCGTCATCCGCGCGCAGGGTGAGAAAGAGCGGCGTGGTGCGCGCGAGGTGCCCCTTGAGGCCGATATCGCGTTCCAGCCCCGGACCGGGCTTGTAGGATCGCTTCGCGGCGTTGAGCTCGCGCTGGAAATACTTCTCGACCTGATGGCGCATCAGCGCGGTTTCGGCGGCCGCTTCCGCGTCCGTCTCGATCCGGAACCAGGTGCGACCTTTGAGAGCGTCGCATACAAACTGCATGTCCATGACCTCCCACCCGCGAAGGTAGGGGGCCGAGGCGCCACACGCTAGACCCGACATGCAGCAGGCGAGTTCGCCGCAGCCCGACAATTTGCCGGGGCGAGATGAGGTCTTGTCCGGTCTTTCCCTACTTGATCTTTTTTTTCAGGGCCTTGCCCAGCATGGCGCCGATGCCCGGGCCATCCTTCGGAAAAAGATAAGGCTCGATCACTTCGAGCTCTATGAGCAGCAGCTTGCCGTCATCCCCCCGCACCATGTCGACACGGGCATAGAGCGGCTGCTCGTCCAGCACCTCCAGCACGGCGCGGGCGGCGTCTTCATCTGCCGGCGCTGGATCGATGCGCTGTGACGTTCCGCCATAGGCTTCCTGTATCCGGTAGTCTCCTGATTTGGCGCGCTTGATCAGGGCGTGGCTGAACTCGCCATCGATGAAGAGGAAGGAATATTCCCCCTCCGTCGTGATGGATTTTATGAGCGGCTGGATCATGCCCGGCCGGTCCATGATGGCGCCGGTCTCGGGCGCGCTCGCTCGTGAGTAGAGCACCTGGGCGCGGGCGCCGCCGCCCACCTGGCGCTTGAGCACGACATCGCCCGCCCCGAACTCCTCGAATGCATCGCGCAGGTCGACGGCGCTGGGATGCTCCGGCCAGATCGTCGGGATGATCGCAATCCCCTCATCCTCGAAATCGCGCAGGTATGTCTTGCGGATATTCCAGCGCACGAGTTCCGGATCGTTGAACACAGGCACGCCCTGCGCGGCGATCCTGTCCAGTGTCGAAAGGAACGCCTCGTGGCTGTCCTGATAGTCCCACGCGCAATGGACGAGCACGGCGCCGAAGCGGGTCCAATCCGTCTCCTCCATCCAGCGCACCGGCTCGATGCTAAGCCCTTCAGGGGAAAATCCCCGGCGCAGGATGTCGAGCTGGATATCATAGAGATGTGCGTCGGCGCGGCGATCCAGCGCATCCGAAGCGATGTTCTTGGCAATCAGCAGGGCTATGGGCGTCATGGTCCAGTCCCATGCTTGCAATCACCTTCCCGATCCTTAAGACCTCCGGGCGCGGCCATCCATCCCGGAATCGGCAAGCCCCAGGGGAAGAATTCTCATGCCGGTGAAGTACGATGTCGTCGCGCTGGGCAACGCGATCATGGACGTGATCGCCCAGGTGGACGACGATTTCCTGGTCCGCCACGACATTCCCAAGGCCCGCACCAACCTGATTACGCCTGAACGGTGCGATTATCTTTACAATGCCCTGCCGGCCAGCCGGCTCGAAACCTCGGGCGGATCGGCCGGCAACACGGTGGCGGGCCTGCGCAGTTTTGGCGCACGTGCGGCATTCCTGGGCAAGGTCGGCGACGATGCGATCGGCCGCGCCTATGTCGCCGACATGCAGACCATCGGCGCCGACTTCTATGGCACGCCCCTCAAGGGCGGGGTCTCGACGGCGCGCTCGATGATCGCGGTGACGCCGGATGGCGAGCGTTCCATGAACACCTATCTCGGCGCCTCGACCGAGTTTGCGGCTGTCGACGTCGACGCCCGCGCCGTGGCGGCGGGCGATTGGCTCTATCTCGAAGGCTATCTCTACGACAAACCAGCGGCGAAGACGGCCTTCACGCACGCGGCCAGCGTTGCGCAGTCGGCGGGGCGGAAAGTCGCCGTGACGATGTCGGATGTGTTCTGCATCGACCGGCACCGGCCCGACTTCGTCAATCTCATTCGCACGCACTGCGACCTGGTCTTCGCCAACGAGGCGGAACTGCTCGCCCTCTACGAGACCAAGGACTTCGACGCGGCCGTCACGCAGATCCGCAATGACAGCCAGATCGCCGCGATCACGCGCTCGGAAAAAGGATCGCTGATCATCTCCGGATCGGAATCCTGGGTTGCGCCGGTAACGGCGGCGCCTGTCGTGGATGCAACCGGCGCGGGCGACCAGTACGCTGCCGGCGTGCTCTACGGCATCACGCACGGGCTATCGCTGATGGATGCGGCCAAGTTGGGCAACCTCGCCGCCGGCGAAGTGATTTCCCACATCGGCCCGCGCCCGAAGGTGGCCCTGCGCGAACTAGCGATGGCGGCGGGGCTGAAGGTCTAGGACGCCGACGCCGGATAGAGCCGTCCTTTGGACGGCATGTCTGCCAGCTTGCGCACGGCGATCTCGTTCTGCCAGATCGCGCGGCCCTTGCCATCCAGCACGATGATGTTGGTCTCGCCGCTCTTCTTGCCGGTGATCAGGAGACCGCCCTCTTTCGTAAGGGCGACACTCGCGATCGCCGGATTGCCGACAACGATGCTGCCGGGCGCGGCGCCCAGCTTCACGAGCACGGTCTGGTCGATCTTGATCTTGAACGGGTCGGCGCCCGCGGCCGGCGCGAGCAGGAGCGAGATAGCGACTGAGGCGAGGGCGCGTTTCATGGAGCTCTCCGGTTCATCTGTGAAAAAGGGTGCGCCTGACCCCTGAATGAATAGCTAAGCGCCATACGTGCGCCGCTGGCTCGCTTCGCGTCGAGCGTGTATTGTCGCGCACAAACAAGGGGGAGACGAACATGCGCAGGCTGGGCCTTCTGACGGGATGCATGGTCATCCTCAGCGCGTGCGCCTCCGACGAATCACCCGTGCGCGCGGCGGCAGCCGATATGCCGACCCAAGGCGGATCGTGCGCCGACCTCGCCAATCTCGCGCTGCCCAACGTCACCATCACGCGAACGGAAGAGGCCGGCGGCGGCAAGGCGCAGACGCCGCCTCTCAAGCCGGTGAACATGGCGGCAGCGCCGGCGTTCTGCCGCGTGCAGGCCGCGCTGAAGCCGAGCGCGGATTCCGATATTCGCATCGAAGTATGGCTGCCGGCGAAGGGCTGGAACGGAAAATTCCTCGGCACAGGCAATGGCGGCGCCGCGGGCGCGATCAGCTATCCGCCGCTGGCTGATGGCGTGACACGCGGCTATGCCGTCGCCGCCACCGACACGGGCCACGACGGCGGACCGGCCGACTACAGCTTCGCCGTCGGCCATCCGGAAAAGCTCACCGACAACGCCTGGCGCGCCGTGCATGAGATGACCGTCACCGGCAAGGCGCTGGTGAAGGCGTATTATTCGGCAGGCCCCCGCCTCTCCTACTGGAACGCCTGCTCCACCGGCGGACGGCAGGGCCTGAAAGAAGCCCAGCGCTTCCCGGCGGATTATGACGGCATCATCGCCGGCGCCCCCGCGCGCGCCTGGCCGGAGCTTCCTGCGCTGAGCGTGATGATCGCGCAGCTCATGAACGACAAGGTCAACGGCCTGCCCACGGCCAAACTCTTCATGCTGAAGGAAGCGGCGATCAAGGCGTGCGACGCCGCCGATGGCGTGACGGACCGCGTAGTCAACGACCAGAACGCCTGCCGCTTCGATCCCGCCACGATCCAGTGCAAGGCCGGGGACGCCGCAGACTGCCTCACCGCCCCGCAGGCCGCGGCCGCGCGCAAACTCTATGACGGCCTGCGCAATCCCGCCGGCAACTCCCTGATCTTCCACGGCACCAACCCCGGCAGCGAGCCTGCCTGGGCCTCCCTCGGCGGCGCGTTCAACATTGGCGGCGGCTATTTCCGCGATGTGGTCCATGGCGGCGACAAGAACTGGTTCGTGGACAATTTCGACCCCGCAACCGACATGCCGCTGGCCCGCAAGGTCGACCCGCAGATGGACGCCTCAAGCCCCGACATCGCGGCCTTCACGCGCCGCGGCGGCAAGCTGATCCTCTATCATGGAACGACCGACGGCCTGATCCCGACCCAGAGCACGATCGACTATTACGCCAGCCTCCTCGCGAAGAACCGCAAGGCAACCGAGGCAAGCGCCCGCTTCTTCCTGATGCCCGGCATGGACCATTGCCGCGGCGGCGAAGGCGCCGGCAATGCCGACTACCTCGGCGCCCTGGAACAATGGGTCGAACACGGCCAGGCGCCGCAGACCATCACCGCCAGCAAACCGCTCACCGGCGGCGCCCAACGCACAAGGCCGCTATGCGCTTATCCGAAAGTGGCGAAGTATTCCGGCTCGGGCTCGACGGATGACGCCGCGAATTTCAGCTGTGTGGCGCCATAGTCAAACGCCAGGATGGGAGATCCTGGATCTTCGGCGTCGCCTAGTGCAGCTTCGGCGTCGCGACGTGTTCGACGCCTTTTTCGCCCAGCTTCGTAACGCAATACCAGCAGAAGCCGACGACGCCCGTGGCGCCCGCTGCGGCCGCAGCCAGGCCGGTGATCCAGCTCAGCGCATAAAGAGCGCCAAGCATGACGCCCTGCAGGACAAGACCAATGACGCTGGCGCACGCGACAATCGCGACGGGACCGAGGACGATGTTGGTCGCGAGATTGTCGAAGGAGACGCCCTCACCCTTGGTGCGGCGCAGGTTGAAGACTGCGACGGCGAACGCGCCGAGGGCAAGCTGGATCAGGGCGGACATGCCGCCACCGGCAAAGAAACGTGTGGCGGTGATCACCAGGGCATAGACGGGCGAGGCGATCCCCCGGCTGCCGCTCATGCTGCCGTCGAACGTGGCTGTGCCCGAATAGCCGCCCCGGTGGCCGGTCATGGCGGCTTGCAGTTCCTCCCAATAGGTTCCGGCGACCGCTATGGGGAGGTGTGCGAGACGGCTTCGATCCAGCCGGCCTGCGCCTCTGTCGCGCTCTCCAGGAATTCGCGGTCGGTGACGTGCTCGATCGCCCAGCCGATCGCGAGCGACATGAAGAACCCGGCGATGAAGACGACAATCTTGTTGAATCTACGCTTCGGCGGCGGCTGTTCGCCGGACGGAGTCGTGGTGTGATTGTCGCTCATCTGCCCCTCGCTCTCCCCGCGCCATGACTAGCACGAGCGAAGGAGCGAGCAAGTCAGGCGCGGGCCAAAGCCTCTTCCACGAAATCGAGCCGGTCCTGGCCGAAGTGCATCTCC
>DASYKO010000130.1:0-9438 GCA_035995285.1 Hyphomonadaceae bacterium
TAACTCCATATGAGGCGCGGACCAGCGCGTTTGAGTCTGCACCGAGCGGACGCGCGCTCATTAGAGGGACTGATCATGTCGAAGCGTTTGTTGGCCGGCGCAGGCGCCGCGGTGTTTGTCATTCTGGCGGCGTGCTCGCCCAAGGCGCCGTTGCAGGCCGATGTCGCAGCCGTAGCCGCGCCTGTTGCTGCGGCTCCTGCGGCGGTGGCGATCACCGTTCCGGCGGGCAACTACGCGGTAGACCCCAACCATGGCAGCATCACCTTCAAGCTGCAGCACCTGGGCCTCGGCTTTTACACGATGCGGTTCCGCACCTATGACGCGGTCGTCTCGTTCGATCCGTCCAACATCCCGAATTCCAAAGTGTCGGCGAAGGTGAAGCCCTCGGACATCCTGGTCGGCTTCCCGAGCGATTATGTCGCCAACCATCCGGGTACGAAGTTCAAGAGCTGGGAGGACGATCTCGCCAACTCCACGAAATTCCTCAATGCCGGGGAGTTTCCGGAAATCACCTTCACCTCGACCTCGGTTGCGCCGAGCGGCGAGCGGACCGCTAAGGTGACGGGCGATCTCACGCTACTTGGCGTGACCAAGCCGCTGACATTGGACGTGACGTTCGATGGCGAGACCGCCTCGCACGCCTTCGCCAAGGTTCCGGCGGTGGGCTTCTCGGCGACCGGCAAGTTCAAGCGCTCGGACTTCAATCTCGGGCCGCACCTGCCGGCCGAGGTGGTGGGCGACGAGATCTCGGTCAGCATCGAGGGCGACTTCATCCAGAAGCCGGCCTCGTAACGGGAGGAGGGCGCGCATCGGCCGCTTTATGGAAGATTGGCCCCCAGCAGCGCGCCCTCCATCTCTTGACTCTGTCTACTCTCAAAAGTGATCGGCTGACGTGGCGATTCACCTGACGTCACCTGGGCGGCGATAAGCGGAATCCAGTTGCCGTTTGCTGAAAGAAGATCATTCTTCCCACAAAATCTTCATTCGCAGGGGAGAATGCCCGTGAAAGCCGTGAAGGGTTGGACTGGCCTGATGGCGGGTGCCGCAGTCGGCGCTCTAACCCTGACCGCGTTCAGCGCAACCGCTGACAATGAAGGCCCGGGCCTCGTCGGCGCCAAGTTCGACAACTTCATGCTGATCGACCAGCAGGGGATCGGCCACCAGCTGCACTACTACAAGACCAACCCTGCCGTGGTGATCGTCACCACGCAGCCAAGGGACGCGGCCTCCGCCAAGGCGGTCGCGGGCGTCGAGAAGCTGCGCACGGCCTACGAGGCCAGGGGCGTGGTGTTCTTCGGGCTGGATTCGTCAGGCAAGGCGAACGGCAAGCTCGGCGCTCTCGAGCCCGCGAAAACGCTGGCGGTGCTGGATGACGACCTGCAGATGGTCGGCCGCTCGCTGGGCACGACCTCGACGGCGGAAGTCTTCGTGCTGAACCCCAAGACGTGGACGGTCTCTTATCACGGGCCGGAGACGAACGTGGCGCCCGCGCTCGATGCAATGATTGCGGGACAGGCGCCGAAAATCACGCAGGCCAAGTTCTCCGGCACAAAGCTCAACTTCCCGGATTCGAAAAAGGCGGCGGAGTTCCGGAAGATCTCCTATTCGAAGGACGTCGCACCGATCCTCATGGACAAGTGCGTGAGCTGCCATGCGCCCAACGGCGTCGCCCCCTTCGCGATGACGTCCTACGAGGTGGTCAAGGGCTTCGCGCCCATGATCAAGGAAGCGGTGATGTCTCGCCGCATGCCGCCCTTCCACGCGGGCAAGGGCACGCATGATCTCAAGATCGACATGACGCTTACGGCCGAGCAGACCAGGACGCTGGTCCACTGGATCGAAGCCGGCGCACAGCGCGGCGATGGCGAGGACAAGCTGGCGAAGCTCGGCTACACCGCGCCTGAATGGCCGTATGGCCGGCCGGATGTGGTGCTCGACCTGCCGCCGTTCGACGTGCCGGCGACGGGCATCGTGCCGTATCAGAACCTTGTCGTGAAAAACCCGACGCACGAAGCGAAATTCCTGCAGGCGGTGGCCTACCTGCCGGGCGCATCGAAGGCGGTGCACCATATCGTCGCCGGCTGGAATCCGGACGGCAAGAAGACTCAAGGTCAGGGCTGGGATGTCGACACCGGCGGCTGGGGTCCCGGGTCGGACCCGACCACCTATCCCGCAGACACCGGCAATATGGTGCCGGCCAATGGCGAGTTCGTCTTCCAGATGCACTACACGCCCAATGGCAAAGCGCAGACCGATCACACCAAGGTCGGCATCTATTATAAAAAGGACAAGCCCGAGAACATCCTGCGCCAGCTCGGCATCGCCGACTTCTCGATCGAGATCCCGGCGGGCGAGGGGCTGCACCATGAGCGCGGCTATGTGGAATTCCCCGCCGACGTGATGCTTTATCGCGTGCGCCCGCATGCGCACTCTCGCAGATACGCCACGCGGCTCACCGTGCGCTATCCGGATGGGCATGAGGAAATCCTGCACAACCAGCCGATCTATGATTTCAACTGGCAGCGCGAATACGTGTTCAAGGACTGGCTGCCGATCCCCAAGGGATCGATCATGATCGCCGACTACATCTTCGACAACTCCGCCAACAATACCTCGAATCCCGATCCCAAGCTCGACGTGAAGTTCGGCGAGCAGACCTTCGAGGAGATGCTGTTCACCTACCTCCACTACAAGATCGTGGGCGAGAGCATCGAGCATCCGCGCGACGACATCCAGCGCGAGATCACGCGCTCCATCTCGTTCTCGGTGCTGGACGATGACATCTCCAAGAAGATCGAGCCGAACGAACTGCGCGGCGCGCGTATGCAGAAAATAAAGGACAACTTTGCGGCGCTGGATACGAACCATGATGGCGGGCTCGACAAGGCCGAGTTCTTTGCAGCGTCCGCGCCGAGGGCGCGAGGGGCGGATACGGCTGCTGCTGCGGCGCCTGCTGCTCCGGTCGGAGGTCAGTAGCGGTTCGGCTACTCCTTCGACAGGTCCTGCGCGCGGAAGACGAAGATCGCTGTCGTGGTCAGTGCGACCGCCCAGAAGACGAGGGCTGCCGCGCCGAGAGGGGCGAGCTTCTGCGCGTAAGCATCGGCGTCGCCGAACGCGCTGCGAGCGAGGTCCGAAAACGTTGCGCCTGAATTGCCGATCATGCTGTGCGAGACCTGCTGGATGGCGTCGGAGGCAAGGTTGGGAAAGAGTGGCGCCCAGTCGCGATAATCCGGCAGCCGAGAGCGGATCGAGGCGATCTCTGCAACCGACAGGATGAGGAACGGTCCGACGATGGCCGCGATGATCGCACGGCTGAGCACGGCGATGACCATCACCAGCCCCGCAGTGGACATCAGCTGCAGGAAGGCGCCGGCAAAGGACATGGCGAGCGAAAGTGCGATCTGGCCGTTGTCGGCCTTCGGCCAGACGATCGTGGCGGCCTGCGAGGCGTCGACGAGGCCGACGAGAAGCCCGGCAAGCCCGCAAAGTATGATCGAGATCACGGCGGCGATCACGAACGCGAGCAGCTTGGCGAGCATGATGGAGGTGCGGCCATTGCGCGTGAGGATGGCGCGCCACGTCTCCCAGCGGTATTCGCCTGCGAAAAGAATGGCAGCGCCAGCGATGGGGACGATCTGGAGGAAGAGGCCGCTATAGGTCGCGAGCCCGTCTCGCACCGAGCTGATCGGGGCTGCGGCGTTGAACATCTCGGCGCCCGCAGGCAGGCGGACGACGAACTGGACGATCAGTCCGCCGATCAGGGTGAACAGGGGCGGGAAACCATAGGCCCAGAATGTCGACCAGCGGTTCTTTGTGAGCTTGAGCAACTCGGCGTGGAGGGCTTGCAGGATCATGGCGCGCCGTCTTTCGGAGGCGCGGCGCCGGTACGCAAGAGGAAGACGTCTTCCAGCGTCTGCGCGATCCAGCGGGCTTCGGTGATGGCGACATTGGCGTTGACGAGGCGGCGAATGAGGTCGGGCGCTTCGGTGCGCGGGATCTCGACCGCGATGCCGGCGCCGTGCGGGCGGCTGTTGCCGATGATGCTGATGGCCACGTTCTTGGGCTCGACCTCGAGATAGAAGAGGCTGCTCTTCTGCGTGAAATCGGCGACGCGGCCCGAGGCGATAAGCTTGCCACGGTCGAGGATGGCGACGCTGTCGCAGACTTTCTCGACTTCATCGAGGAGGTGGCTCGACAGGATGATGGTGACGCCATCCTTGTCGACGAGGTCGCGGATGAGGACGCGCATTTCCTGGATGCCGGCTGGATCGAGGCCGTTGGTCGGCTCGTCCAGGATGAGGAGTTCGGGCCGGTGCAGCAGGGCTGCTGCAAGGGCGAGACGCTGGCGCATGCCCATGGAGAAGGTCTTGGCGCGCCGGTGCGCGGCCTCGGTGAGGCCGACGCGTTCGAGCACCTGGGCCTCGCGGCCTGGTTCATTGAAGCCGGACATGCGCGCGAAGGCTGTGAGCGTGTCGCGGGCGGTGAGGAAGGGATAGAGCGACGGCGCCTCGATCATCGCGCCGATGCGGCGGAGGACGCTGACATTGGTCTGCTCCTGCTCAAGCAGGCGGAAGCTTCCGCGGCTCGGCTTGATCAGGCCAAGGACCAGACGCAGCAGCGTGCTCTTACCCGCGCCATTGGGTCCAAGCACGCCGAACACGCCGCCGCGCGGAATGGAAAGGTCAAGCGCCTGCAGCGCATGGACGGCGCCTGCGCCTGAGCCGAAGGACTTGCCGAGGCCGGAGGTTTCGAGGGCGGCGGTCATAGAACCTTTTCCTCCCTCGCCGAAGTCGGCGGGGTGAGCCGCGCACGCGGCAAACGATCGACGCGAAGCGTCGAGACGGTGGGGCCAGCCGCCGGCTGCTGTTGCTGCGATGTGAAAGTACTAACGGCCACTTGTGGCTGCCCCCTCCGTCTCGCTGACTTCGTCAGCGATCCACCTCCCCCAGTCGCTGCGCGACTGAGGGAGGAAAAGATCAGCGCCCCACGAACACCGGCGCGCGTTTTTCCACGAACGCCTTGGACGCTTCCTTGTGATCCTCGGTCTGGGCGCACCGGGAGTGGTTGGCGGCTTCGGTGTCGAAGGAGAGGACGAGGTCGCCGCGTTCGGCGGTGTTCACGTTCTTCTTGATAAGGCTGAGGGTGATGCGCGGGCCGGAGGCGAGCTTCTTCGCCAGCGCCATGGCCTCGCCTTCAAGCTCTTTCGGATCGACCGCACGGTTGACGATGCCGAGACGCTCGGCCTCTTCAGCGAGGATGATGTCGGAGAGAAGGTAGAGCTCTTTCGCCTTGGCGGCGCCGACAAGCTGGGTGAGGAAATAGGTGCCGCCGAAATCGCCGGAGAGGCCGACCTTGGCGAAGGCCGTCGTCATCTTTGCACCGCGCGCGGCGATGCGGAAGTCGCAGGCGAGGGCGATGGAGAGGCCGGCGCCGGCGGCTGCGCCGGGAATCGCAGCGATGGTGATCTTCGGCATGTCGTGCAGCCAGCGCGAGACTTCCATGCGGCGGCGCAGGTCGTAGGCGGCTTCATCCGGAGAGCGGCCATGGTTGGCGCCGCCTTCGTTCTTGGCGAAGGACTTCACGTCACCGCCCGCGCAGAAGGCGCCGCCGGCGCCGGTGACGATCACTGCGCCGATCGACGAGTCCTGGGCGAGGCGCGGCAGGGCTTCGAGAAAGCCGTCGAGCATGGCCGGGGTGAGGGCGTTGCGCGCTTCAGGCCGGTTCATGGTGAGAATGGCCACGCCATCCTGTTTCGTCTCGAGAAGGTCGGCCATGCGCTGCTCCCTTATGTTTTTGTCTGACGTGTCTTTCGTTCAGGGATAGAGCCGCTCAGGGGCGCAGGCAAGCACGGTTGCGGCGCTGACGTAGGGGAGTAGTCTTGGATCATGAGCACGCTCGTGAAGATGATCTTCAGTCTGCCGGAAAGCGTCATCCAGGCGATGGCGGGGAAGAAGACAGAGGTCGATGGCTCGATCCTCGATCCGCGCATTGCTCTGATGGCGAAGCAGGCGGCGCGCCAGGCGTCGATGACAATGATGCCGGTGGGCGTGGCGCGCAAAGGAACGCAGGCGGCGCTCGGCCTCACCATGGGCAAGCGGCGCACGAGCGTTGCGATCAGGGACATGAAGGTGCCCGGAGGCAGGCTACCGGATGGGCGGCCGGCGCAACTCGATGCGCGGCTCTATACGCCGCCTGGCGCGACGGGGAATGAGCCGCTGCTCGTCTACCTTCACCAGGGCGGCTGCGTGCTGGGCGGGATATGGATGGCGGATACGTGGTGCTCGATCCTGGCGGAGGAGGTGAGGGCCTTCGTGCTCAACGTCGATTATCGCCATGCGCCCGAGCACAAGTTTCCGGCGCCGGTGGACGATGCGATCGCCTCGTTCGAGTGGGCGGTGCAGAATGCCAAGGCGCTGGGAGCGGATGGCAAGCGCGTGGGGATCGGAGGCGACTCTGCGGGCGGGTACCTGTCGGCAGTGGTATGCCTGGCGCGGCGGGAGGCGAAACTATCCCAGCCATATCTGCAGCTGCTGATCTATCCCTGCACGGACTGGACGTCGGTCGGCGGCACGATGAAGACGATGGCGAACGCCTATCCGTTGAGCGAGCCCGTGATGGAATGGTTTGCCGGGCACTATCTCTCCTCGGAAGACGAGCGGAAGGATTGGCGCGTGTCTCCGGCGCTGGTGGCGGACAAGACGGGGCTGGCGCCGGCTCTCGTCTACACCGCCTCGTTCGATCCGCTGACGACGCAGGCGGCGGCCTATGCCGACATGCTGAAAGAAGCAGGCGTCAAGACAACCTACCGCAACTACACCTCGCTCTCTCACTCCTTCACGGCGATGTCGGGGGTGGTGCCGGCGGCGAGGAAGGCGCTGGACGAGATCGCGGCGGATGTGAAACGGGCGTTCGGGTGACGGCAGCCGCCGTCACAAGACTTTTTCGGCGAGGCCGGATAAAAGCGGCCCGAAGGCATCGCAAGGGGATCGGCTGATGGTTCGCAAGTTTCTTGTGTCGGCGTTGATGCTGCTGGGCGCATCGTCCGCCTTTGCGGACAAGGTCTCCTCTCCCGCGCACCATTTTTCAGCGGACTTCCCGGGGCAGGCGACGCAGGCCGCCGACGAGGACAATGCAACCGACGCCAGCGGCAATGTGATTTCCAAGATATCGACGTTCCAGGATGTCGGCCCCGGGCGCTACATGGCCATCATCATGGTGGACACCTATCTCTCGCCCTATTCCGTAACGCCGAGCGTCTACATGAAGAAGCACGTGGCGGAGTTCGCTGACGGCATCAAAGGAACGGCGACGTCGCAGGATACGACATTCGAAGGTAACCCCGCGATACAGTTCACCTTCGCCAGCCCGAGCCTGACGCTCAGCGGCGAGGGAAGAATTGTCTATGTTGGAACCGAGAAGCCCGTGGGCTACATGATGATTGCCGGGCGCATGGCCAATGCAACGGCGGACGATACAGCAAAACTCGATGCGTTCATGAAATCCTTCGATATCAACTGATGCCGCCAGCCGAAGCCCTTGCCCACGAACTGAAGCAGGCCTCGCGCATCGTGGTGTTCACGGGCGCGGGGATTTCGACCGAGAGCGGCATTCCGGATTTCCGCTCGCCGGGCGGAGTGTGGTCGAAGATGAAGCCGATCTACTTCCAGGAGTTCGTTGGCTCGGAGACCAAGCGCCGCGAGGCGTGGGGGCGCGTGTTCTCGGGCGCGGCGGGCTGGGTCGGGAAACAGCCGAACGCCGGGCATCATGCGGTGGCGCGGCTCATCCATGCGGGGAAGGCCTCCTCGATCATCACGCAGAATGTCGACAACCTGCACCAGGCCTCGGGCGTGCCGGAGGACAAGGTGATCGAGCTGCATGGCAATGCCAGCTATGCGACGTGCCTGGAGTGCGGATTGCGTCATGAGCTGGAGGAGCTGCGGCCGGTGTTCGTCGACCGCGGCGAGATTCCGGTGTGCCGGGAATGCGGCGAGCTGGTGAAGACGGCCACCATCTCCTTCGGCCAGCAGATGCCCGAAGAGCCGATGATGCGGGCGGAAGAGGAGACGCATCTATGCGATCTCTTCCTGGTTCTGGGCTCCTCGCTGGTGGTGACGCCGGCGGCGCTGTTTCCGGTGAAAGCCAAGCGCAACGGCGCGCGACTGGTGATCCTCAACCGCGAAGAGACGCCGCTGGATGACATGGCCGATCTCGTCCTCAATGAGGAAATCGGCCCGACAATGAAAGCCGCAATGCGCGATCTGAACTAGCAGCGCATGGTTTCAGGGCGGATTTTGACGCGGATTTGAACGGCGGGACGGCGTTTATGCCCGCTGAAATCAACGTTTCCGGCCTGCGACCGAAAAGCCGGTACCTCAGCCGCGGCATTGCTAGACGGAACTCTTCGCCTTAGGCGTTTTACCCACGCCGCAGACATCGCGGCCTGAACGCTCCCCGGAGGCCCCCTTTGCGTCACGCTGCCCTTCTCGCCCTTGGAACCGCTCTTTGCCTGGCAACGCCCGCCATGGCGCAGGAGCAGACAACGAAAGCCCTCGGCGGCGACAAGCCCGCGGCAAAAGCCAAGACCTATGACCACACCAAGCCCTATCCGGCCTACACCGCCCCCCGCCTCAAGATCGGCCAGCCGGACCTGCAGGGTGTGTGGTCCAACGCCTCGCTGACCCCGCAAGGGCGCCCGGCTTCGCTGAAAGACAAGAAGGCCTACACCGAAGAAGAAGTGGCGAAGATGGAAGCCGCTGTCGTCGCCGAGGTCGAGGAAGGCAACAAGAAAACCGATCCCAACGCCGGCGCCGAACTGAAACAGGAAGCCAACATCCGCCCGGAATTCGCGGCGGCGGGCGGCGCGGTCGGCGGCTATAACCGCGGCTGGCTCGACCCGGGCAACAGCGTGATGCGCGTCAACGGAGAGCCGCGCACGGGTCTCTACACCACGCCGAACGGCCAGCCTCCTGCCCGCAAGCAGGGCGCCGTGAGCGCGACGCCCCAAGTCCCTTCCTTCGTTTCGCTGCTTGGGCCGAGCCCGGTCGCGCGCGGCGGCTCGTTCGACAACATGGAATCCCGCGGCGCGGGCGAGCGTTGCATCGTCTCGTTCGGCCGCAATGGCGGCCCGCCGATGTTCGCCAACGGCTTCTACAACAACAACTACCAGGTCACGCAGTCGCCCAACGCAATCGCCATCTCGGTCGAGATGAACCACGACACGCGGATCATCCGGCTCAACTCCAAGCACCGCACCGACGATGTCCGTCCGTACTTCGGCGATGCGATCGGCTGGTGGGAAGGCGACACGCTCGTTGTTGAAACGACGAACATTCCGCAGAGCCAGCAGTTCAATACCTCGTGGAAGAACCTGAAGGTCACCGAGAAGTTCAAGCGCGTGGCGGAAGACCGGCTCTACTATTCCTTCACGGTCGAGGATCC
>DASYKO010000131.1:0-5264 GCA_035995285.1 Hyphomonadaceae bacterium
CACGCGCCTGATGCTGATGCAGGCCGCGGCCCAGCGCCTCGCCGTCGACATCTCGGAACTCACCACCGAGCCCTCGATGGTCGTGCACAAGTCGACCGGCAAGAAGATCGCCTATGGCGACCTCGTCGCTGACGCGGCGAAAATGCCGGCCCCGGCCAAGGAAGTGGTCGATGCGATCAAGATGAAGGATCCGAAGTCCTACCGCATCATCGGCAAGGACATGAAGCAGTGGGATGCCCCGCGCATCGTCCGCGGCGAGAAGATCTTCGGCATCGACATCGACGAAACCAACGTGCCGGGCCTGAAATACGCCACCTACACCAAATGCCCGGTGTTCGGCGGCAAGCTGACGTCCTTCAACGAAGCCGAGATCAAGGCGATGAAGGGCGTGGTCTCCGTCCACGCCATCAAGGGTATCGGCACGGACCTCATGGGCCTCCTCGACGGCGTCGCCATCGTTGCTGACGATTGGTGGTCCGCGAAGAAAGCCAAGGACGCGCTCAAAGTCGTGTGGGATGAAGGCCCGTCGGCCTCTCACTCCACCGAGTCGTTCGACAGCCAGGCGGCAACGCTCGCCAAGGGCGCACCCGCCTCGAACCTCTCGAAAGCCGGCGACGTCGCCGCGGCCTTCGCCGCGCCCGGCGCCAAGGTGATCGAGGCGTCCTACGCCTATCCCTTCCTCAACCACACACCTCTTGAACCCCAGAATACAACTGCCTGGGCAAAGCCCGACGGCACGCTGGAAATCTGGTCGCCGACCCAGAACCCCGGCGCGGGCATTGGCCCCGCGTCTGCGGCCACGGGCGTCGACCGCACCAAGATCACGCTGCACATGGTCCGCTGCGGCGGCGGCTTCGGCCGTCGTCTCTCGGGCGACTTCATCGTGGAAGCAGCTGCGGTCTCCAAAGCGGCCGGCGTTCCGGTGAAACTGCTGTGGACGCGCGAGCAGGATATGGCTCACGACCCGTTCCGTCCGGGCGGCTATCACAACTTCAAGGCCTCGGTGAACGGCGGGAAGCTCACCGCCATCTCCAACCACTTCGTCAGCTTCGGCCGTGACGGAAAGGTGCTGGGCAACGCCCAGATGCCGCCGACCGAATTCCCGGCCGGCTACGTTCCGAACCACAGCTACGACCAGTCGCTCATCCCCGGCGGCATGCCGACGGGCCCGATGCGCGCGCCGGTCTCCAACGCCGTATGCTTCGCCTACCAGGCCTTCCTGGACGAGTGCGCCATCGCCGCGGGCGCCGACCCGCTGCAATTCCGCCTCGACCTGCTGGCCTCCGGGCAAGCTCAGGCGCGCAGCATGAACCCGAAACGCATGGCTGACGTTCTTCGCATCGCCGGCGAGCGTTCGGGCTGGGCCAACCGCGCCTCACTGCCGAAGGGCGTGGGCATGGGCTGCGCCTTCTACTTCTCGCACCAGGGCCACTTTGCCCAGGTTGCCAAAGTGAAGGTCGAGCAGAACGGCACGTTCCGCGTCCTCAAGGTCTGGAATGTCGGCGACATCGGTTCGGTCGTGATCAATCCGATCAACGCCCGCAACCAGGTCGAAGGCTCCATCGTCGACGGCGTCTCACAGCTCTATCAGAAGATCACCTTCGACAAGGGCCGCGTGAAGCAGACGAACTTCTACGACATGCCGATCCTGCGCATGAAAGACGCCCCGCAGGTCGATGTGCACTTCAACATCACCGACAACTCGCCCACGGGCCTCGGTGAGCCTGCCCTGCCGCCGGTTCTCCCGGCCGTGGCCAACGCCATCGCGGCGGCCACCGGCAAGCGCATCCGCACCCTGCCCGTCAACACGGCAGACCTGCGCTGGGCCTAAGGCTTAGCCGGAAGCGACAAGACCAGCGGCCCGGAGGCAACCCCGGGCCGTTTGCTTTTGGCCCGGATGGCGCAAGACATAAGGGCCTCCTCGGGCTAGTGTAGATCAGGGGCTGGCTGGACGGAGCCGGATCGCCTGAAAAGGCTTGCAGGATGCCTGGGGTGGGTTGGTCATCGCTGTCTTCCTTCGGGAAGACCCGCTTGGGATCGCCGGCAGAGCGCGTGGACGGGCCGATCCGATGACCGCCGAATTCCGCGCCGAACAGATCGATCTTGCACGCGAGAAGGATTTCCGGCTCGGCGGGCTGCTGGTCCGGCCCTCCACGCTCCAGATCGAGTCAGACACCAAGTCGGGGGGCGAGTCAGGAACGCTGGAGCCGCGGATCATGCAGGTCCTCGTCGCGCTGGCCCGAAAGCGCGGTCAGGTCGTATCGCGCGATGAGCTGATCGCTGCGTGCTGGGAAGGCCGGATCGTAGGGGACGACGCCCTCAACCGCTGCATCTCGAAGATCCGCAAACTGGGCGAGACCAACAGCGACTTCCGCCTCGAGACCGTTCCGAGGGTCGGATACCGGCTGTCGGCAGACGATGCTCAAGCCGCCGAACTGACCGCAACCCAGGCGGCGCAAGACTCGAACGCGGCCATCGGGCCAGGTCGCCGCCGCATTCCCATGATTGCCTGGACGATGATCGGAGCGCTCGCTGTCGCCGCCGCCGTCAGCCTATTTCTCTTCGTACGATCCCCGCCCGCATCGCAACGCGTGGCGTTCTTCGGGTTCACCGCGACAGACGACAATCCGGTCTCAGCCAGGATCGCGGCGGATGCGACCGACCAGACTTTCACCGAGCTGACGCGGATGCGCCTGGACGCAGCCGCAAAGACGGACACCCTCAGCCCGTCCGCCACCGACAGGCTGACGCGAGCCAAGGCCCTCGGCGCGGCCTACGCTCTCTCCGGAGAGGTCCGGACGGTAGGCGAAGAGGCGCAGTTCGCCATCCGGCTGGAAGACACCGCCACGCGCGCCACGCTGTGGGAGAGCGGTGAGACGGCGCCGATTGCGCGACCGCTCTACTCGCCCTCGAAACAGGCCGCGTTCCGGGCCGCCGGGAGCACAGCCTGCGTATCGACAATGCGCTCCGAGCTTACACACGAAAGCTCCGAGGCTCTCCGGGCGATATCGGGCTACTGCGCAAGGCCCTTCAGCCCGACCGCGGGAGAAACCGCGGTGCTGGACTTCCGAACGTTGGTGAAGCTTGAGCCGTGCTCCGTCTTCTTCAAGACGTCCCTCGCCTCACAACTTGTCTTCGGTGCGATCTATTCGCCGGCGGGACTGAAGGACAAGGCTTTCGGCGAGGCGGATGCCTTGCTGGCCGAGTCCCTGCAAATCAAGCCAGCCAATTCCTACTCGATCGCCATCTCCGAATTCCTGCTGACCGCGCGCGGCGGATCGCCCCTTGAACGCCAGAAGCTTCTGGCGACGGCCCGGCCCAGCGGATGGGTCTGGGGCGATGGCTTCCTGTCCTATCGGCTCGGCCTGAACCTGCTCGGCAATGGGCTCACCAAACAGGGGATTGCGGTGTTGAAAGCGGCTGAAGCGGCGCAGCCCACCTTTACGCAGGTGGCGGCCTTCCATGCCTACGGCCTCGCCAGTCAGGGCCAGGCCGCGGACGCCGAGTTGTTGTTCGAGCAGGTCTTCGCCAGCGAACCGGGCCACACGCTTGTCTGGCCAACCTGGGCAATGGCCGCGGTGCTGGAGGGCGTAGGCGATCCCGAAGCGATGCTCGCAGCGGCGCCCGAAAACGAGCCGCGAGCCAGCGTCGCGTGCTGGCGGACGGCGCTCGAGGCGAAGCGCGCCGGCAAACCCGGCCCTCCGCCCGACAGCCTGCGCGATTGCGGGTCGACGCCTTTCATTCTTGCCGCGCTGGGCCGAGTGGACGAGGCCTTCGACTTCATCGGGACCTCGCCTGGACAGTCCGGCGACGGGCGCTCGCTCTTCACCCCATCCGCGAGCGCGATGCGCGCCAGCGATAGTTTCATGCCGCTGGTGAAGGAACTGGGGCTCTGGGAATACTGGATCGCAACCGATTCACATCCCGACGTCTGCGACCTGCCGCAGGAAAGAAATTTCAAGGTCTGTGCAGACCTCCGCACCCTGCAAACGAAATAACCGGGAATCGGCGGATTGCAGGCGTCCTGGCGCGCTGCGCCGGCCCTTAACGAGGCCTAAAACCATTGCTGGTAAACCACGTGGTTTCGTTGTCTGCGCACTAGGGGTCGCAGGCCGGACACGCGTGGCGCTCAGAATGACGACCGATTCCAAGACCGAACTTTCACTGCTGCGCGAGGCGCTCGATCGCCTTCCCTGCGGCGTTTCCGTCTATGATCCGACCGGCCGCCCGATCCTGCACAACGACCTGACGCGCAAGCGTTTCCCTGCCCTGTTCGAGGCCTACGACAATGGCGCAAAGGACCTGCTGGAAGCGCAGACCTATGCGGTGCGCGTCGCCATGCCGGGGGCGCCGGAAGAGAAGATCGCGGCGATCGCCCAGCATCTCGCGGGCTGCGTCCTGAAGGGCCAGCCCTATGAGGTGAAGTCGCCGGACAACGGCGTCATCCAGATCACCTTCCGCGACATGTCCGACGGCCGCCGGGTCGCCGTCTCGATGGACATCACCGAGCAGCGCAAGCGCGAGAAGGAATTGAAGAAGGCGCAGGAAGCCGCCATCGCCGCCTCGACCGCCAAGTCTTCCTTCCTCGCCAACATGAGCCACGAGATCCGCACGCCCCTCAACGGCATCATGGGCATGGCGCAGGTGATGGAATCAACGCCGCTGAACGACCAGCAGCGCGAATTCATGACCACCATCCTCGAGAGCGGCAAGACGCTGATGGCGCTGCTCAACGACGTGCTGGACCTGTCCAAGATCGAGGCCGGCAAGTTCGATATCGTGCCGGCCGACGCCAGCCTGCACCACATGCTGCGCCGGCAAGTGAAGCTGTGGCGCCCGCGCGCCGAGGAGAAGGGGCTGGAGCTTTCGTTGTCGTTCGACGCCGACCTGCCCGCCTATCTTTCCTTCGATGCGGTGCGCGTGCAGCAATGCGTCTCCAACCTCGTCTCCAACGCCATCAAATTCACCGCCACCGGCAGCGTCGACATCTTCGCCTCGGCCAAGCCGCAGCCCGACGGCTCGCACCTGGTCGAGATCCGTGTGCGCGACACCGGCGCCGGCATGGACGAAGCGACGCTGGGCCGACTGTTCACCGCCTTCAGCCAGGCCGACGAGACCATCTCGCGCAAGCATGGCGGCACCGGCCTTGGCCTGTCGATCACACGCCGCCTCGCCGAACTGATGGGCGGTACGGCCTCGGCGACCAGCGAGTCCGGCCGCGGCTCGACCTTCCGCATCTCTTTCCTGGGCGGGCAGGCCCGCAC
>DASYKO010000132.1:0-18411 GCA_035995285.1 Hyphomonadaceae bacterium
GCGAGATCCTCGGCCTCAAGCCCGTGAGCTGGGCGACGCCCAGACGATCCCCGCCCCAGCGTCGCCGCACCTTGAGCGAGCTCCAGGACCGCCTGCAGTCCTGCATCCAGCGCTTCAACGACATCGAGCGCCTGGCCCAGCTTCGCGCACAGAAGCTCGCGCGCCAGCTCAGTCCATCCGAGGTCCACCTCGACCTTCCCGCATGCGTTGCCATTCTCGCGGCCGTTGCGTCTTGCCTCCCCCTGTCGCGGAGCGACCGGGCAGACGGCTTGCCGCGCCGACGCGTCTCGCCGAAGCCGTCAGGCGTAGGCGGAAGCGAAGCGAAGGCGGGAGGGGGAAGCCGCACCGGGATTCTTTCCCTCCGCGTTGGCCTGCGCATCCGCGCGCCGCCTTCGCTCACCCGACTGCCTATTGCCGACTGCCTGCTGCCCCGAAAGCAAAGCTTCCGGGACCGCGAACGCATGCCCGCATCTCACCCCCCCGGAAAAACCACGGCTATTTCGCTGCACCTCACGCGAGGGAAGCTGTTCCCCCGCCACCGGCACGGGTCTATGTTCGTAGGCATACCGAGCGTTCGGCGAAGAGGCATAAGCCCCGCGAGCGCCGCTCCACAGGAGGATTTCCATGCGGTCTCTCAAAATCGGTCTTTTGGCTTTAGCTCTGATGGCGCTCGCCACACCCGCCTTCGCACAAGTCCCGCGCGCATCCGACGGCAAGCCCGACCTCTCGGGTATCTGGACCAACGCCTCCCTCACGCCGCTATCGCGCGCGGCGGGGCAGAAGTCGCTGGTGGTCAGCGAGGCCGAGGCCACGAAGATCGCCAAGGGCACCTCGATCGCCGGCATCCCTGCAGACGATCCGGACTTCAACGCCAACGCCCGCTATTCCGATCCGAAGAAGGGCGCGCCTCCGAAGGGCGGCTCCGATTTCGGCCTCAAGGGCTACGATAGCTTCTGGGTCACGCCCGGCACGATGCTCGGCAAGGTGAAGGGCGAATACCGCACCTCGAACATCATCGAGCCGGCCTCGGGCCAGCTGCCGTTCAAGGATCCCGCCGCCCAGCAGCGCAAAGCCATGCAAGGCTTCCAGCGCTACATGACCGGCAATGCGCCGTACGAGGGCCCGGAAGAAACGGCAATCTCCGAGCGCTGCCTCATCGGCTTCGGCCAGACGGCCGGCCCCGGCATGCTGAGCGTGCTCTACAACAACAACTACCAGTTCGTGCAGACGACGGAAAACATGATGATCCTGGTCGAGATGGCGCACGACACGCGCATCATTCCGATCTTCGCAACCGCAGACGAAGCGAAGAAGCATCACAGGCCCAGCGCCATCACGCCGTGGTTCGGTGACTCGGTCGGCTGGTGGGAAGGCGACACCTTCGTCGCCGAGACGATCAACGTTCGCCCTCTGCAGGCCGACAACCAGTCCTTCCCGCTGTCACCGAAAGCCGTCGTGACCGAGCGCCTCACGCGCACCGGGCCGAAGGACATCTTCTACGAGTTCACCGTCAACGACCCCGACACCTACACCCAGCCGTGGAAGGCGGAGCTCAGCTTCTATCCGCAATCGCGCCTCTACGAGTACGCCTGCCACGAAGGTAATTACGGCATGCACGGCATCCTCGCCGGCGCGCGTCTGAAGGAGCAACAGGCGGCAGCAGCAGCGAAAGCCAAGCCGGTGAAGGCGAAGGCCGTGAAGGGCGGGCAATAACTCTGTCAGCGGCCGCCAGATTTGCAGACCGCTGCCCTAACGGAACCGGTTTCCGCGCACGTAAACCCGTGATTACCTCCCGCCCGAACGCGGAGGTTCGATCATGCGCATGCTGAAGCCGATTCTGTTGGCCCTCGGAGTTATCGCGGCAGCCCTGCCAGCCATGGCTCAGGCGGCCGATGCGCCTCGAACGAAGGACGGCCACTCCGACCTCTCCGGCATCTGGACCAACGCCAACCTCACGCCTGTGAGCCGTCCACGTGGGCAGACCAAGCTCGTGGTCAGCGCAGCCGAAGCCAAGACCATCGCCGACAACGGCACGATCGCCGGCGTGCCGCGCTCGCAGGCCGGCCTCGAGGACAAGATCGATCCCAATCTCGGCGCTCCGGAAAAGGGTGGCTCGGATTTCGGCGCCAAAGGCTACAACTCCTTCTGGCTCTCGACTGGCGACAGCCTCGCCCTGGTGAAGGGCGAATACCGCACCTCCAACATCATCGATCCGCCCAACGGCCAGATCCCGCACAAGGATCCGGCCGCCGTCATGGCCAAGGCGCGCGTGGCGGGCATCACCTACATGACCGGCGTGGGCAAGTATGAGGGGCCCGAAGAGATCGGCCTCGCCGAGCGCTGCCTCCTCGGCTTCTCCGGCGCCGCGGGCCCGGGAATTCTCACGCCCATGTACAACAACACCTACCAGTTCGTGCAGACCCCCGGCTACGTCGTGATCCTGTCGGAGATGGTGCACGACGCCCGCATCATCCCGATCTACAAGGACGCAGCAACCGCCCGCGCCAGCCACAAGCCGTCCGTCATCAAGCCCTGGATCGGCGACAGCGTCGGCTGGTGGGACGGCGACACGTTCGTTTCCGAAACCACGAATATCAATCCGACCCAGGGCGCGGAAAACGTCATCCCGCTCTCGGCCAAGGGCAAGGTGACGGAACGCTTCCAGCGCTATGCCAAGGACGAGATCTTCTACTCGTTCACGGTGGAAGATTCAGACAAGTACTCGCAGCCCTGGACGGTCGAGAATTCCTTCCGCCCGCGCCAGGCGCTCTACGAATACGCCTGCCACGAAGGCAATTACGGCCTGCCGGGCATCCTGCGCGGCAAACGCTTCGAGGAGGAGCGTCTCGCGGCGGCGGAGAAGGCCAAGCCCGGCGTAAAGGGTGCGAAGGTCAAGGGCGGTCAATAGACTTAGGCGCGCGGACGGCGCGGAAACGGGAGAGACGAATGGCGATTACGCTTCACGATGCAACGGTCGGGCATTTCATCCAGCAGCTCGGCGCGATGGAAGGGATATTCGAGATCGGCGCGCGCCATTGCGCGGCGAACGGCCTTGATCCCGAGCGCATTGTCGAGGCGCGGATCCGGGAAGACATGCTGCCCTTCCGCTATCAGATCGAAGCCGGCATCGGCCATTCGCTCGGCGCGCTGGAAGGCGTGAAGGGCGGGGAGTTCTTGCCGCCCAAGGGCACGCGGGACGCAAACTACGCCGCCCTGCGCGCGCACGTCGCCGCGGCAATCGCCAAGCTGAAGGAGTGGAAGCCGGAAGATGTCGAGGCGCTGGCGGACAAGGACGTGGCCTTCAATCTCGGGCCGGGGCGATTGCTGCCGTTCACGGGCCAGGATTTCCTGCTGACATTCTCCGTGCCGAACTTCTATTTCCACCTGACCACGGCCTACGACATCATGCGCGCCATCGGCGTGCCGCTCGGCAAGAAGGAATTCCTCGGCCGCTTGAAGATGAAGCGGTAGGCCGGGTTTGAACGCCTCACTCCGCAGACCGCGCGCGCCACGCCGCCACCTTGGCGCGGTTCCCGCACGCGGCCATCGAGCACCAGCGGCGCTTGTGAGACTTGGTGCGGTCAAGGAAGACGATGGTGCAATCCTCCCCGCCGCACTGCCGGATGAGGTTCGTGTCCTCTTCGGTCAGCAGCTTGCCCATCTGTTCGGCGATGGGGCCGAGGATCGATTTCGGACTGCGCCACAGCCGCTGGGTTTTCCAGTCGAGGGCGTCTTCCATATCCAGCAGGCGCACTTGCTCGTCGTCCTTGAGGATCGCATTGACACGGCGGGTTGCTGCCTGGAGGAGGGCAGGCGTCAGCTTCTCCGTGACGGCGCCGCGGAACCATTGGCGCAGCGAGCGGGCGTCCTTCGCGACCTGGTCGAGATCGGCGCGGGTAAAGGCGGCCCGGATGGCGCGCTCGTCGCCGTGGGGGATGAGCGAAGATTCGCGCAGCCAGGAGATGAGAGCATCGCCATCACCGACCCATTCGGTGGGGACACCGTCCGGTTGCGCGTGGGTGTTGACGAAGTCGAGGGCCGGGTGATCGGCAAGGAAGAGAGCGGATTGCATGGTTTTATATGTAACCCCTGAAACCGTGTTTTTCCAGTCACACTTTCCGGAGAATACGCGTAACCTCATAAAACGTACTTAAACGGTTATGGCGAGATCCCACATGTTTGCTGCCGGTCCGGTTGGGCTGTGCTTGCAGACAGGAGACCTTCCCCCGTGATTCCCAGATTCAAGACTGCAGGGCTCGTCGCCGCCCTGATGATGTCGGTGTGCGCGCCGGCGATCGCCAATGACCTGCCGAAGCCAGGTTTGGCGATGACTGCGCCGGCCCCCGTCCACTACAACCGCGTGAAGGTGGGAGAAGTCGACTTCTTCTACCGCGAAGCTGGGCCGAAGGATGCGCCGGTCGTTCTACTGCTGCATGGCTTTCCAACCTCAAGCCACATGTTCCGCGACCTCATCCCGATCCTCTCGGACAAGTATCACGTGATCGCGCCGGACCTGCCGGGCTTCGGCTTCACCACGGCGCCGGAGCGGGGCAAGTTCGCCTACACCTTCGACAACCTCGCGGCTCAGACCGACAAGTTCACGCAGGCGCTGGGTCTCTCGAAATACGCCATCTACGTCTTCGACTATGGCGCGCCGGTCGGCTATCGGCTGGCAGCCGCGCACCCGGAGCGGATCACCGCGATCATCTCGCAGAACGGCAACGCCTACGAGGAAGGCCTCAGCGAGCCGGGCTGGGCGGACGTGAAGCGCTACTGGAATGATCCGTCAGAGAAGAACCGCAATGCGATCCGCGCCTTCTTCACGCCGGAGCTGACCTGGTTCCAGTATTCCGACGGCGTCCCTGACAAGAGCCTGATCGCGCCCGACGGTCCCGCAATCGACAACGCGCTTTTGCAGCGGCCGGGCAATGCAGAGATCCAGCTCGACCTCTTCGGCGACTACAAGTCGAATGTGGCGCTCTATCCGGCCTTCCACGAATATTTCCGCAAGCATCAGCCGCCGCTTCTGGCGGTGTGGGGCAGCCACGATCCCTTCTTCCTGCCGCCCGGCGCCGAAGCCTACAAACGCGATCTGCCGAAAGCGGAGATCGAATTCTACGACACCGGCCACTTTGCTCTGGAGACGCACGTCAACGAAATCGGCGCGCGCATCCACGACTTCCTGGATAGCAATGTAAAATAGTCGTGCCGCCCGCTCCGCTGCTAGCGGGGCGGGCTCGCATGCGCAGGGCCACGGAAAATCGCGTTGGCAAAGAGCACATTGAGGCCGTCCATGTAGGCCCGTGTATTGGGGTCCTGCGTGAACGTGATCAGCCAGCCATTGCCTTCCGGCTCGGCGACAACGAAGGGCTTCAGCGCCAGCTGCTTCTTCGTGTCCTCCCAGAGATAGCCGGAAGCCATCAGCTCCTTCGGTTCCGCGAACGAGACAACGTTGGTCCCGTTGTCGCGCTTCACCGGCGTGAAGATGCTCGATCCCGTCATCAGCACGTTGAGCTGCGGCTTGAGGCCCGCCGCGAGCCAATGATCTGCATCCGGCGTGGCGTGGACGAGAACCCCCGGAGAGGAATCCGGCGATTCATCCGCGGGCGTCTCAGCGGCATCCAGCTGCTTGCGATCGGTGAGCACCGTGCCCGGCACGGTCGATTTTTCATCCGGCTTCGCCGCCTCCGATTTTTCCCGGAACGCATTCTCCCGGCGGATAGAGGAGAGGTTCATCTTCGGATCGGCCACGAAACTGGCCGCGCCATCAATGGCGATGAGCACGCCACCCCGGTTCATCCAGTCGTGCAGCGCCTTCGCGCCGTTCTCGCCCAGCACGCCGCCATAGCCGCCGCCGTCGGGCAGGATCAGCACATCGAACTGCGAGAGCCCGCCATTGGAAAGGTTGGCCGTGCGGATCGGCGTCACCGGATAGCCAAATTGCCGCTCGATCACGAAACGGGTGTTGCCCGCCGCCGTCGCGCCGGTCGGGCGGTCCCATGCGATGGCGATGTTGGGCGCGCGGTGTGTGACGACGCGGTCCGAACCGAAGCTCGGGCCATTCGTCACCCAGCTGTCGGCCACGCCAGTGATCTCCGCTGCCGTTGTCCCAGCAAGACGCGAGAGCTTGGCCGAAAGGTCCGGCGTTCCCGCGGCGCGGAAGATCAGCGAGCCTGCGGGGAAGGTGCGGCCCGAGACGGTGAAGGCATTGTCAGCGCTGGTGACGGGGACGCCTTCGCGCAGAGCGGCGGTGAGCAGACGGATCGCGGCGGTCGAGCCCCAGGGCGCGACGAAGAAGGGCGAGTTCGGATTCGCCAGCGTCGCCGTCGGCTTGAAATCCTTGGTGACGAGTTCGGACGGGCCCGAGGGCTCATCGGCGCAGCTATCGGTCGTGACATTGTACTGCAGCGGCAGCGACCAGGCGGTCACGTCATAGAGCTCAGGCGAAAGGTCCTTCGCCCGGCGACGCTCCTGCTCCTTCATGAAGGTCTCGTCGAGCGGCACGTGCGGCTCAAGCAGCGTATGGGCGAGGCGGCCTGCAGGCTGGGCAAGCGAGATGGAATAGCTGCCTTCCGGATAGGTCTTGCGGCAGGCCTTGATCGAGCCGGTCGCGCGTTTCACCTCGATGCCCTGCGCGGCGATTACGCTCGCGAGCTTGTCGGCTGTCGACTGATCGGCCTGGGGCGGGATGACGTACGACTTCGTCTTGCCCTGCTTTCCTTCGTCGATGGCCGAGGCGCGGTAGTTGTAGAAGTCGCGCAGCAGACGCTCGCGATTCTGCGAGACCGTTTCGAGGGTCGCGACAGACGACAGGAAGTGCTTGCGCACCGTCTGCTGATACGTGAGGTCCTCGCCATCGGCGCGGCGGGCGAGCAGGCCGTCGGAGCCTGCGTTCTCGTACGTCGTACCGATCGAGCCGTGGAACAGCGGCCAGCCGGCGCCGTAGCCGGGATAGAAGTCGTCATAGACCTCGCGGTTGAAATAGGGGAGGCCAGCATTGTCGAACCACTTGGCGTTGTTGCGCCCGATGATCTGCAGCGCCGCGCGTTGCGACTGCGTGATGTCAGGATTGTAGGGATCGGCCTCGGGCGAGAAATAGTAGGTCGAATCCGCGCCCATCTCGTGCAGGTCGACGAAGACCAGCGGGAACCAGTCCTGGAAGATCGCGACGCGCGCCTGCGTCTCCGGCTGGGTCAGCGCGAACCAGTCGCGGTTCATGTCGAACAGGTAGGAGTTGAAACGCCCGCCCGGCCAGGGCTGCGAGCGGTCCGCCGAGATCGGGCTGCCGGAGGGCTCAAGGCCCAGGGTGTCGTAGTAGAAATTGACGAACCGGTCGCGGCCATCGGGGTTCTGGACGGGATCGATGAAGACCAGCTCATTCGAGAGCACAGCATTGACCGTCGCATCGTTGCGCGCGGCGAGCAGATGATAAGCCGTCATCATCGCGGAGTCGGAAGACGAAATCTCATCGCCGTGGACGCCATGCGCGAGCCAGGTAGAGCCGGGCAGGCGCGCGATGATGGCGTCGGCCTGCGCCTTCGTCGTCTTGCGCGGATCGGCCAGCGCCTTCATATCGGCGGAGAAGCCGGCGCGAGCAGAGATGTTGGCTTGAGAGCCGATGATCACGTAGACAAGCTCGCGGCCCTGCCAGCTCTTCGCATAGGGGACCACCACGATGCGCCCAGGCGCGGCTTTCTCCAGCTCGCGGAAATACCGGATCACATCCGCCGATGGCGTAACGCGGTCGCCCGAGCGCTTGCCAAGCACCTGCTCCACCGTGGGGATCACCGGATCGTACGTGACGCCGGGAATGAATTGCTGAGCCGCAGCGGGCAGGGCAGCCGCCCCGATCAGCGCGAGCGCGGCAATGGCGGAAATAGTCGTACGCAGGGACATGCAGATCCTCAGGCTTTGCTCCTGATTACCGCCGGAGCCAGCCGCACGTCAGCGCCAGTCGCCTTACCGGCGAGTAAAAAGATGCCGCTGCATTGTGACGAAGCAGCTGGAAAAGCGCCTTGCTTACCTGAACAGAGCCAGATCGATCGCCTCGCCCATCACCTTGTATCCGGCGTCGTTGGGATGCAGCCAGTCGCCGGACTGCAGGTCGGCCTTCATCTTGTCCGGGTTCGCCGGATCGCGGATGGCGGCGTCGAGGTCGATGAAACCCTCGAACCCATGGCCGAGCCGGATCCAGTCATTGATCTTGTGGCGCACCACCTCGCCCTCCGGCGTGTGATAACGCGCGCCTTCGTAGGGAATGATGGTCGACAGGTAGACCTTGAGGCCATGGGCGTGCGCCCGCTCAATCACCTGTTCGTAGCCGGCCTTCATGGTCTCGAAGGTCGGCGGGTTGGCCGCGCCCATGCCGAGATCGTTGACGCCCTCCAGCATCACCAGCCACTGCGCGCCCGGCACAGTAAGTACGTCCCGATCAAAGCGCGCGAGGGCAGGGTCGCCGAAACTCGCATTGCCGTACGAGAGGATTCGGTTGCCGCTGATCGCTTCGTTGACCACCGCGCGGTTCATGCCCGCCTTCTGCAGCCGCTCCGCCAGCACGTCGGGCCAGCGCCGGTTGGCGCCGATGGTCGACTGGTAGCCGTCGGTGATGGAATCGCCGAACGTGATGATGGCGCGCGTTGGCGTGGTCGGCGAAACTTCGATGGCCGACAGGAAAGGCCGGCTGGTGAACTGCTCCTTCTTCTCGAACCCGCCATGCGTGAAATCGCCCGGTCCCGAAATCTCGACATTCTGCACCCCCAGCGCATGGCAGGTGCATGGCCCGGTTTGCTCCGGCAGGAAGAGGCTGATCGCCACCAGCTCCAGCGGCTTCACGGGGAAGGCGAGGCTCTCGCTGTAGAAGGGCGAGGCCTTCGGGATCACCACCTCGCGCGCGCCGCCGAATGACAGCTGAACCGCATCGCCCGTTGGCTGGCCGTCCGCCCCGACGCGCTGGATCGTGGCGCTGCCCACCTTGAGCGGCTTGTCGCCATACTCGTTGGTGAGGCGGATGCGGATATGGCTGCCGCCGGCCGACAGGCGCAACACCTGTCGCACGGTCTGGTTCTCGAAGCTCTTGCTTGCGGGTGTGGGCACGGCAGGCGATGCGCCCCAGGACCCGACCCATGCCGTGCCAACAGACGTCGAGCCGGGCGGGTCCAGAGAGGAGCAGGCCGCGGCCAGCAATGCCAGTGATGCAACGAATCCCGTGCGGATCATGTCTCTCTCCCACGTCCAGTCTTTCGCGCACTCTAGCCAGCGTTGGCGCGATAGGGGAAGCTTTGTTCGATCTTGAGCCTGCTGGAGGTCGCACATGAAAGACGTCGCTGTCGTTTCCTATTGCCGCACAGGCATCGCCCGAGCCTCACGCGGCGCGCTGAACCAGACGCATGGCATTCCCATGGCCGCGCATGTGATGACCAAGGCGGTGGAGCGCGCAAAGATCGAGGCGGACGAGATCGAAGATGTGATTCTCGGCTGCGGCCTGCCGGAAGGCGCCACCGGCCACAACATTGCGCGCAACGCCGCCCTTTATGCCGGCTTCGGCGTGGGCGTGCCAGGCGTGACGGTGAACCGCTATTGCGGCTCGGGCATCACCGCGGCCTCGATGGTGGCCTCGCGCATTGCGAATGGCGAGATCGCGGCGGGGATGGCGGGAGGCGTTGAGAGCATCAGCCTCGTGCAGTTCAATCTCAACTTCAACGGCTTCTTCTACGAGCCGCTGCAGCAGAAGATGCCGGCGGTGTGGTGGACGATGAACCAGACCGCCGATTTCGTGGCGGAGAAATACGGGATCAAGCGCGAAGACCTCGACGCCTATGTCGTGAAAAGCCAGGCGCGCGTGGCGGCGGCGACCGCTGCAGGCAAGTATGCCGAGGAGATCGTCCCCCTCGCCACGAAAATGCAGGTGGTCGACAAGGCGACGGGCGAGAAGAAAATCCAGGACGTCGTGCTGGACCATGACGAAGGCCCGCGGCCGGATACGACGGCGGAAGGCCTCGCCAAGCTCAAGCCTGTGTTCGATGGCGGCACGACGACGGCAGGCAATGCCTCTCAGCTATCTGACGGCGCCGCCGCGATGGTGATGATGGACGCGGACCTCGCGGCAAAACGCGGCCTGCCGATTCTCGGCCTCTTCCGCGGCATGCAACTGGGGGCAGTGGCGCCGGAGGAGATGAGCATCGCCATTACGCCGGCGATCCGGAAACTCATGAAGCACCACACGCTGAATGCGGCCGACATCGACCTGTGGGAGCTGCACGAGGCCTATGCCGTCACCACGCTCTACAACCAGCGCGAGCTACAAACGCCGTGGGAGACCACCAACGTCAATGGCGGCGCCATCGCACTCGGCCACCCCTACGGCATGTCCGGCATCCGCTATGTCGGCTCGACGCTGATGGAGCTGGCGCGACGCAAGGCGAAGAAGGCTATCATCGGCGTCTGCACCGCAGGCGGCATGGCGACGGCGGCGTATCTGGAGCGCGCCTAGGCGCTCTGCGCGGCGGCGGGCTTTCCCGGCCGCAGGAAGACGCTGGTGATGCGCGGATCGGCGCCGCGTATGGCCGCGCTCAGCCGGTCTGCAGCGGCTTCGATCTCCGGCCCGCTCAGGTCGTCGCTAAAATCGAGCGTGACGGCAAAGAGAATCTCGTCGGGCCCCAGATGCAGACTCTGGATCGAGGCGACGCCGACAACGGTGGCGTCCGCCGCAATCACCTGCCGGACCTTCTGCTGGACAATGGGAGACGCCGCCTCTCCGGCGATCAGGCTCCGCGTCTCGTTGGCAAGGAAGATCGCAACGAAGATGAGCAGGAGGCCGATGCAGATCGACGCGCCGCCGTCTGCATACTGCCAGCCAAGAAACACCGAAGCGGCAGTTCCGGCCATCGCGATCACAAGGCCGGTGAGCGCTGCCGCATCCTCCAGCAGCACGGCAAAGAGATTGGGATCCTTGCTGCCGCGCAGGAATGTGAAAAAGCCGAAGTCCCCCGCATGCGACTTGTACTCTTTCCAGGCCACGCGGAAGGACAGACCTTCGAACACGATCGCAAGGCCGAGCACCGCAAAGCTCACCCACGGCATGCGGATCGGTTCCGGGTGCGAGAGCTGGTGGATGCCTTCCCAGATCGCGGCGGCCCCTCCCAGCGCAAAGATCATAAGCGCGACGATGAAGGACCAGAAGAAGGCCTCCATGCCATAGCCGAACTGGTGCGTTGTGCTCGCACCCCTCGCGGCGCGTCTCTGGCCGACGAGAAGCAGACCCTGATTGCCGGTGTCGACGACGGAGTGGATGGCCTCGGTCAGCATCGCCGAGGAGCCGGTAAAGGCGTAGGCGACGAATTTGGAGACAGCGATCGCAAGATTGGCGCTTGCCGCCGCGAACACGACTTTCCGGGAGCCATCAGCCATGCCGGTTGAACTAGCTCAACCGCGGACAGGTTCAACAATCTTCATTGCAGGACGGCGAACTCCGCCGGATTAGTCGTCCGTCGCTTCGTGGTCTTCATTGTCCTCGGCGGCGTGGGCGCGGCCGATGGCGTCGTGAACGTCCTTGCTCAGTTTCCGGCCATCGAGGATCACCTTGTTGAAGTGCACCTCGCGCACATGGCTGCGCGGGATCGAGAAATCCCCGCCATTCTCGATATAGATCTCGATGCTGTCAGGCTTCACGTCGTGCACGGACCCGATGGTCACATCGCCGTCGTGAAGGAAGACAGGCATGTCAACGCGAATTTGTTCGGCCATGGGAGAACTCCTGCGCCCCACACAAGGTAGGACGCAACCCTCGCGGCGCCTAGGCCGTCGTTGGTCTAGTTCTTCGTTCCGATGAACTCGTCGATCGTCCGGCGGGCGATGACCATGGCCTGGACCTCGCCGGCGCCCTCGAAGATGTTGAGGATGCGGGCGTCGCAGAGGACGCGGCTTATCGGATATTCCAGCGCAAAGCCGTTGCCGCCATGGACCTGCAGCGCGTTGTCGGCTGCGCTCCAGGCGATCCGTGCGGCGAGCATCTTGGCGAGGCCCGCCTCAAGGTCGCAGCGCTTGCCGGCGTCTTTCTGGCGAGCCGAGAAATAGGTGAGCTGGCGCACGCCGACGAGTTCGGCGGCCATCATCACCAGCTTGTCGGAGGAACGCGGGAAGTCGAAGATCTGTCGGCCGAACTGCGTGCGCTCCAGCGTATATTTGAGGCCGAGTTCCAGTGCGCACTGAGCCACGCCGATAGCGCGTGCCGCCGTCTGGATGCGGGCGCCTTCGAACGTCGCCATCAGATGCTTGAAGCCCAGCCCCTCGACTTCGCCGAGCAGGTTTGAGGCGGGCACTTCAAAGCCGTCGAAGCCGAGTTCGTATTCCTTCATGCCGCGATAGCCGAGCACTTCGATCTCGCCGCCGGTCATGCCGTCGGCGGGGAAGGGATTGCCTTCCTCTCCGCGAGGTTTCTCGCAGATGAACATGGAAAGACCGGTGTGATCCTTGGTGTCGGCCTTGGAGCGGGCGAGGACGGTCATGAGGTCCGCGCGGGCTGCGTGCGTGATCCAGGTCTTGTTGCCGGTGATCTTGAAATTGTCGCCGTCCCGCACCGCGCGGGTGCGCAGCGAGCCGAGGTCTGAGCCGGTGTTGGGTTCGGTGAAAACGGCTGTGGGCAGGATCTCGCCGCTAGCGATGCCGGGAAGATATTTCTCCTGCTGCGCACGCGTGCCGCCGTTGAGGAGGAGCTCCGCTGCGATCTCGGAGCGCGTGCCGAGCGAGCCGACACCGATATAAGCGCGCGAGAGTTCTTCGGAGACGACGCACATCGACGTCTTGCCGAGCCCAAGCCCGCCGAACTCTTCCGGGATGGTGAGGCCGAACACGCCCATCTCGCCCATCTGCTTGACGACCGAGTCCGGGATAAGTTCGTCCTTGAGGTGCCATTCATGCGCGAAGGGCTCGACCACTTCCTTGCCGAAGGCGCGGAACTGGTCGCGGATCTCTTCGAACGTCGCTTCGAGCCCGGTGTATTCCACCGTCGCCTTCTGGCTCTCGAGGAAGCCACGGATGATCTTCGCCGCCGCCATGCGCGCAGCCGCAGTGTTGCCCTGCGTGATGAACTTCAGGATCGCAGGCGTCGCCAGTTTCTGCACGACGCTCGAATCCTGCGTCATGTCGCTGGGGCGCACGATCTCCAGCTGCGTCATCGGCAGGCCGCCGCCGAGCTGGTAGAGGTATTCCCCGAACAGGATCTGGCAGAGCAGCTGTTCGATCTCGCCGAACTTGCCTTCGGCGTCGATCCGGTCGGCCCAGTTGGCGGTTTCCTTCAGCGTCTCGACATAGGTCAGCACCCAGGCAAGGCCGTGGGTGGCGCGCTGTTCCTCGTCGATCTTCTTCCGGTCCACTTTCCCGCCCGGGGCGACCCGCAGCGCAACCGACCGGCGAAGATCGTTGAAGTAGGCTTCGGCATCAGACGCGGCCTGGCGCAAAGTCGCTTTAAGGTCTGCAATCAAGACGCCGTCAGCCATCCGTCCAGTCTCCCGTTTCGAGACGTTCCCGTACCCGATTGCGGCACTGCAGCAAACCCCGTGACATTCAGGAATCGAAGATCGCGACAAGTTGGCTTGCTGAATCACACGTTCTCCGGCAAATTCTCTTCAACGGGCGTTCGGGGGGACGCGCTTCCAGAAAATCAGGATCGCGAGTTCTCAGGGAGAGAGACGATGCGACAGCGCCGCGGGTTAGGCTTGGCCTTGCTCGCGGCGCTGGCGGTCGCTGCCTCCGCCGGGATCGCAGATGCCCAGTCGCTCCACCAGTTCGGATACAAGGCGCCGCGCACCAGCTGGGGCGTTCCAGACCTTGAGGGCGTTTGGTCCAACGCCTCCGTCACCGACATGCAGCGCGAACCGCGCTTTCCCAATCTTGTCCTGACGCCTGCCGAAGCCGCCGAGATGGAACGGCACGACTATTACAACGTGTCGACGCGGGCGGAGCAGAAGCCCAGCGATACCAAGGACACCCGCCTGCTGGACGGAAAAGACCTGCTAGCGGGCGGCGGCTACAATTCGTTCTGGATCGACCAGGGGTCGAAAGTGGCGCGCGTGAAAGGCACGCTGCGCTCGTCCTGGATTGTCGAGCCGGACGACGGGCTCATCCCGTACAAGGATCCCGCGCGTCGGCATTCGGGGCCCGGGCAGGGCGGCTCATCCTCGATCGATCTGCGCTCCAGCGAATACACCGCGCAGACCTCGAAGCGCGATGCCAGCAAGCTCTCGATTGGCGGGCCCGTGCCGGTCAATCCTGCACATGGCGGGCAGGAGGGCTCGTACGACAATCCGGAAACGCGTCCCGCGTCCGAGCGCTGCCTGATCGGGTTCGGCTCCGCCGGCGGGCCAGTGATGGGCAACGTGATCTACAATAACCGCTACCAGATCGTGCAGTCGCCGACCCGCGTGATGATCCTGGTCGAGATGGTGCACGATGCGCGGATCGTTCCGGTGTTTACCACTGCGGAGGAAGCGCGGAAGAATTTCCGCCCCAACGTGATCAAGCCGTGGCTGGGCGACAGCGTTGGCTGGTATGAGGGCGACGAACTGGTGGTGGAGACCCGCAACGCCAATCCCATCCAGCGCGGCATGCTCTCCGCACAGGGCAAGCTCACCGAGCGGTTCTCGCGCTGGAACAAGGACCAGGTCACCTACGCGTTCGAGGTCGACGATCCCGCCCTCTACTCACGCAAGTGGAAGGGCGAGATGGCGCTGAACGCCACGCAGCGCTGGTTCGAATATGCCTGCCACGAAGGCAACTACGCCATGGTGGGCATTCTCGCCGGCGCGCGGAAACTGGAGCGCGAGGGCAGGTCAGTCGTCCCGAACTTCGCCGAAGAGGGCGGCTGATCGCCTCAAGCCGCGTGAAAGAAGGCCTCAGCGGCCCCATCTTGCCACCGGTGTCATTTTGAGCGCAGATGGGCGTGGAAATGTCCCATGCCCGGCAGAGGCCAGATGACACTCGATCTTTCGCGCCGCGCCTTCGGCCTGTCGCTGACGGCCTATCTTGCGGCCTGCCAGACGCAGGCAGCGCCCGCCGCTGATGTCTCGAGGAAAGCGCAAGGCGCCGCAGCGCTCGCCGCGATGAAGCGGGCGACGTCGTTCATGACGGACACGGTCGCCTACAAGGGCGGCTATGTCTGGGCCTACCTGCCGGACTTCTCCCGCACCTGGGGCGAGATGGAGGCCAAGCGCACCATGCTCTGGGTGCAACCGCCCGGCACGGCGACGATGGGGCATGCCTTTCTCGATGCCTGCCACGCCACGGGCGATGAACAGTTCTGGCGCGCCGCTGTCGCCTCTACGCGCGCGCTGGTGCAGGCCCAGCATCCGGCAGGCGGCTGGAACTACATCTACGATTTCGCCGGCGAGGCTTCGCTCAAGGATTGGTACGCCACGATCGGCGCCAATGGCTGGCGGCTGGAGGAATTCCAGCACTACTACGGCAACGCAACTTTTGATGATGCGGGAACCGCTGAAGCCTCGCAGCTGATGCTGCGCATGCATCTCGAAGGCAAGACGCAGGAGTTCAAACAGCCACTGGAGAAGGCGATCGCCTTCGTGCTCGACAGCCAGTACCCGATCGGCGGCTGGCCCCAGCGTTTCCCGCGCGCGCAGGGCGCTTCGCTGCACGGCATGGCGGACTACACCGGCTACATCACCTTCAATGACGATGTGGCGGGCGAGAACATCAAATTCCTGATCATGGTCGAACAGACCATGGGGCATGCGAAGGCTGCGGATGCCATCCGCCGCGCCATGGATTGCTTCAAGGCGACGCAACAGCCCAAGCCACAGGCCGCCTGGGGCCTGCACCACACCGTCGAGGACCTGAAGCCCGCCGCGGCGCGCAGCTATGAACCAAAGGCCTTCGTCACGCACACCAGCGCCAACAACATCTCGCAGCTGATGAACTTCTACGAACTCACCGGCGATCCGTCCTACCTCGCGCGCGTCGGCGAGGCGCTGGACTGGCTGGATTCGGTGAAGCTCCCCTCCAGCGTCGCCAACGCCCAGCGCACTCACCCTACCTTCATCGAGATCGGCACGAACAAGCCCCTCTACGTCCACCGCAAGGGCTCAAACGTCGTCAACGGCGCCTATTATGTTGCCGACCAGCTGGAAGGCTCGATCGTCCACTACTCGCCCACGCGGGCCGTGCGCACCCAGCAGCTGCGCGACCGGCTGGCAAAGCTGCAGGCCAAATCGCCGGAAGAAGCCTCGAAGAATTCCCCGCTGAAAGCGAAACAGCCCCTGCCGCGCTTCTTCACAACGCAGAACATCGAGGTGTCCGACCTCAACTCCAACCGCGGCTCCAACGATGGCGATGCGCCGACGGAGGACAAGATTGCGAAGCTGCTCACTGAGCTCAACGGCCAAGGCTGGTGGCCGACGCAGATCGTGGCGACCAGCAATCCCTATCGTGGCCAGCCTGCGCCGACGAAGCCGCCCCAATCTACTGGTGGAGTGGGCGAGCCCTACGCAATGACGAGAGTGGGCGATGCGACAGACACGTCGCCCTTCATCTCGGACAACCCTCCGATCGGGATTTCGGTCGGAACCTACATCCAGAACATGGCGCTGCTGAGCCAGTACGTCTCGTCGTGACTATTCCAGCCAGCGCGGTCGTCCGCCGAAAATATGATGCATCGTGGCATTGTATCGCCCATCCTTCCGAGAGCGGACGCGGATGGCTTCTGCAAGCTCCTTCATGCACCTCTCTGAATCATCGAGCCCCAGCGTCGCTGAACGTGCGACAGACTCGGCGAGCCAGAAGACCTTGAAAATCTCCTCAGATATCGGCTCGCCCGTATTCATGATCCGAAGTGCGTAGTCGCATAGTTGTTGCGGATAATTTTCGATGCCAACGGCGACCAGCCGCGCCCGGAAAGCCGCCAAGAGTTCTGTATCCTGCTCCGGAAGCGCATCGACCGAACGGGCGATATCTTCGAAATGATGCAGCAAGGTGGCGTCATCGAGCTTCTTCAGAATTTCCTGTCGCGTCATCTGTCATTGCTTTGGAAGCGAGATGACAGGATGACGGAAATCCGGGCCCGACGCTACGCCGCCGCGATAATCCCCTCGGCTAGCATTGCCGCCTTCACCGCCGGGCGCGCAGCGACGCGTTCCTGGTACGCCTGGACCTTCGCAAACTTCGAGATGTCGACCTTCGCGCCGGCTGCCCAGCGGGTGACGGTGAAGAGATACGCATCAACGGTCTGGAAGTCCGGCCCCGTGAGATAAGGCCGGCCATCAGAGAGGATTTTCTCGATCGTCTCGTAGCGCTTCACCAGATTTTCGCGGAAGAATGCCTTCGCGTCCTCCGCCAGATTGGAGAACAGCGGCGAATAGGTCTTGTGGATCTCCGTGGTGATGAAGACCGCGAGCTGGTCATAGCGCAGGCGCTCGCGCGTGCCGGGCGGTGGCGCGAGCTTGGCCTGCGGGGCAAGGCTCGCGATATAGGCGTGGATGACGACGTTCTCTGTAACGATCTCGCCATCATCGAGCTGAAGGGCAGGCACATAGCCCTTGGGATTGATCTTGTAATAGTCCTCGCCGGTCTCGGTCGTGTGCTCCTTGGTGGACACTTTCACCGCGTCGAACGGCAGCTTTGCTTCGTTCAACAGGATGTAGGTGGCCAGCGAACAGGCGCCCTTGGCGTAGTAGAGTTTCATGTCGGTCTCCATGGTCCGGTTGGGAGAAGAACGCGTTCAGGGCGCGGTAAGGTCCGCCATCAGGCTGGCGACATCGCGGTGCTTGAGTAGCGGCGCGCCCTGGCCGGCATAGAGGGCGAGGAAATCCGTGCGGCCCTGCGCTACCGCCGCCTTGCGCAGCGGCGTCGTGAACCAGACCTCGATCGGGAAGGGCGGCAGCTTGTCGGCCACCGGGGTCAACGCTTCGATCAGCCGGTTGGGAATGCCGCGTGCAAGACGCCCCGAATAGGTGCGCGTCAGCATCGTGCGTTGCGCAGGCTCGCTGAACAGCGCCTCACGATGCTGGGGCGGGGCGCCGGATTCCTCGCATGCGAGAAAGGCCGTGCCCAGCTGCGCCGCCGATGCGCCAAGGTCGAGCGCCGCCTGGATGCCTGCGCGATCCACGATGCCGCCCGCGGCGATCACGGGCTTCTTGATTCTCGCCGCAACCAGACGCGTGAGCGTAAGCGTGCCCATCAGGCTGTCTTCCGCGCGCCCAAGAAACGACGGCCTGTGACCTGCCGCCTCGAACCCCGTCGCCAGGATCACGTCTACCCCTGCTGCATCCATCGCCTTGGCCTCGGCGAGCGTCGTCACCGCGCCGATCGTGGTAATCCCGCGCCGGCTGCACTCTGCGAGGATGGACGGCTTCGGGATGCCGAAGACAAAGCTGAAAGCGGCAGGCCGCGCTTCCAGCACCGCATCCA
>DASYKO010000133.1:0-6031 GCA_035995285.1 Hyphomonadaceae bacterium
CCGTGTCGATGATCGTGTTCATCGTCTGCCTGATCGAGTTCCTGCTGTTCAAGAACTTCGCGACCTCGGTGTTCTTCATCCTCACCATCATGAGCCTGCTCGATGTCCTGGCCGGCGTCGTGGTCACCATCATCTCGGCGAGGCGCGACTTCACGGTCGGCGATGGGGTTGGGAGCAATTGACCCCGTACTTTCTTTCTTCTGGCCCACTCTCCCTGCGGAGCTAGCTAAGGCCCATGGGCATCTTCTTCGACCAGGACTGGTTCGATGCGCGGCTGGCGCAGGTCGGCCTCACGCGCAACGCGATCGCGCAGGCTGCCGGCATGAGCATCGATGAAGTCGAGATGGTGTTCCGCGACCAGCGCGAACTCGAGGGCAGGGAAGTCTCCGCCATCGCCCGCATCCTCCGTGTCGACCCGTCTGAGGTCGCGACCCGCTCCGGCTCTGCCGACATCGGGCCCGACCGGATGGACCGCATGGGCGCATTCGACGACATGATCCCGGCGAACCCGCGCGGGGGCAGTTCTGCTGCGTCCAGCGAGGGCGGTTTCCAGGTCACCCGCGAAGTCATCGCCGGCCTGCACGAGCGTATGGACCGCCTGGAGCGCATGCTCGAAATGGTCTTGAGCAAGCTCGACCGGCGTTAGCTTGGAGCGCCGGGCCCCCGCCCGGCAGATCGCGCGCAGGCGCGATGTGTTTCACCGCAACCAACTTCTAAGGCCAACGACCCCCACCTGTCCGCCCCCCCTTCGGGCGGGACCGCGTGGATGGAATTGGACAAAGAACGATCAGGGTAAGCCGTAGCAACATGGTCCCGCCCGCCCGAAGGGGGGCGGACAGGTGGGGGGTGGCTCACCTAGTTCCGAAGTTCGCGAGTGACTCAGGCCTTCGCCACAAAAATACTCGGCGTCAGCGGCGTCTTCGCCTCAGGCTGCTGATACGCCCGCACCGCGATTTCAGGCGAGACCGTCTCAGGCATCATCTGTCCAAGGATGTGCGCGCCGAACGCAGGCTCGAACCAGCGATGGGCTGCATGTCTTGCGCGGCGCTCGGGGCGTTCCTTGCGGCGGCGCTCGGAGCTTTCATGACGCCGTTCGTTGAACCGCTGACGGCGGTCCGATGAAGCGACGACAGAGCTGTATCCCTCAATGCGCATGGACTTAGCCGCTGCAAGAGCAGGGCCAGACAGCGCTAATTTCTATTAGGGTTAATCGCCTGCGGGACTCAGCTGTCCTTGGGCTTCTCGCTGGAGGGCGTGTAGGTGCCGGTGGCCATCTGGGCCAGCTGGCGCTGCATTTCCATCATCTGCATCTGCATGGCGCGGATGGCGTCCATGCCAGTCGGCAGAGGCGCTGCTCCGTTGCCCGCCGGGGCCGATGAGGGCGGGGAAGACGAGCTTACATCCTGCGGAGGGGTCTGGCCCGGAACCGCCGGCACGAAGGGCGCGAAGAACTTCATCGTCTCTTCGATGTTCTTGCGGACCTGTTCCTCGAACTGCTTGGCTTTGTCCTCGCCGACGGTGGACGCCATGTAGTCGCGCCACTTGTCCTGCTGCTGCGCGAACGTCTTCATCGACAGCTCGAGATAGGCGGGCAGCATGGTCTGGAAGTTGTCGCCGTAGAACTGGATCAGCTGGCGCAGGAACGAGACCGGCAGCACGCCCTCTTTCCGGTTCTCCTGCTCGAAGATGATCTGGGCCAGCACGGCGCGGGTGAGGTCCTCGCCCGTCTTGGCGTCCTGCACCGAGAAGTCCTTGCCCTGCCGGGTCAGCTCCGAAAGGTGCTCCAGGGTAACGTATGCGGAGGCCGACGTGTCGTAGAGACGCCGATTCGCATATTTCTTGATGATGATCTTCTCGCCATCGTGGCCGTTGGATTGGGTCAAGACCATCTCCCGGGGCGCCGGACGCCTTCCCTTGCGGCCTGGGGCCGGATGGGGGCGACACGGTCAGATTAAATCCAGTTCAGTCCCGTGTGTAGCATGATCTTTACGCAGCTGCACACTCATTCAGCGGGCGCAGCATAGGTGCAGCATTTTTGAGCTGCGGTGCCCTGCGATGCAGGCGCCTGTTAACGAATGCGCTATAACTCTCACCACGTCGTGAGCCGCGCGCTGGGAGCTGCGGCGGGGACGCTTAAGGGACGCATCATGTCGAAGGTCGCACTGGTCACGGGCGGAACGCGCGGAATCGGCAGGGCGATCACGGAAAGGCTGGCGAAGGACGGCTACAAGGTCGCCGCCAACTATGCCGGGAACGACGAGGCAGCCACCAAGTGCGCCGAAGAGCTCGGAATCAAGGCCTACAAATGGGATGTGGGCGATTACGACGCCTGCGCCGGCGGCATCTCCCAGATCGCCAAGGACCTCGGGCCCATCGACATCCTGGTCAACAATGCGGGCATCACCCGCGACGCCACCCTGCACAGGATGACCCGCCAGCAGTGGGACGACGTCATCCGGACGGACCTCACCTCCGCCTTCAACCTCTGCCGCCTCACCATCGAGGGCATGCGCGAGCGCAATTTCGGCCGCATCGTCAACATCTCCTCGATCAACGGCCAGAAAGGCCAGATCGGGCAGGTGAACTATTCCGCCGCCAAAGCCGGTCTCATCGGCTTCACCAAGGCGCTGGCCCAGGAAAACGCCAAGAAGGGCATCACCGTGAACGTGATCTGCCCCGGCTATATCGACACGGAGATGGTGCAGGCCGTGCCGAAGAACGTCCTCGACGGCATCATCGCCACAATCCCGGTCGGCCGGCTCGGCACGGCGGCGGAGATGGCCGCCTGCGTGTCCTTCCTGTCGGGCGCTGATTCCGGGTTCATCACCGGGGCGACCATCACCGCAAACGGCGGCCAGTACATTACAGGCTAATGCCGTCCTGCGGCATTGTGCCGGTGCGAAGGCTGACTCCGAGGCGTCCATGCAACGGCGCCCAGGAATCTACGCCAAAACCCTGTATTTGCGGGCGCAGCGAGCCTTGCACGTGCTGCTGAATGGCCGCATCGTTGCCCGTGGGGCGGCCCTTTCGAACAAAGAATTGCCCCAGTCATCGTGCCTTCTGGCAGGGATGAAGATGAAAGAAATTCGCGTTCTGGCCGGTATGGCCGCTGCTCTTGCAGGTTCCCTTATTGGGGCCGGGTCTGCCTCTGCGCAGGCTGCCGAACGCTCAGCTGCACCCAGCGCCAACCGCTACGAGGACGCGTCGTCCGACCGCAGCTTCCTGTTCCAGCAGAAGGGCAAGGAAGCCATCGTGAAATTCGAGGACACCAACGAAGTGATGGTGCTCCAGGCCGTTCCCGCCCAGCGCGGCGATACGTTCCTGCGCAACGACAATGGCCAGGTGCTCTTCAAGCTGACCGAGCAGGGCAATCTCGTCTCCTACGTCGACAGCAAGATGGGCGCGCCTGTCGCCCTGCTTGGTCCCATCGGCGCCCCGCTCAGCGTGCCGCCCCTCACCAAATCGCTGAACGCGCTGCGCGCCAGCACAGCTGGCCGCCTGACCAAGCTGGCCGGCCATGACGTTACCGTCTTCGGCGTCGCCGAGGCCTCCAACAACGAATCGTGGACGACTGACTTGCTCAACGACGTCGTCACCGGCGTCGAGAAGGGCCGCGGCACGGTCAACCTGATCGAGGTCCGCCTCGTCCGGGCAGCCCAGCCCTCTACCACCTTCAAGGACGGCTCGCTCGTCCTCGGCGTGAACCCTGCCGGCGGCGAAGGCGGCCGGCCTTCAGCCGAGTCGATCGCCATTGTTCTCAAGGCCGCGAACTAGCTCCCGCTAGTTCTGCCCTGGCGCCCAACCCGGCGGCGCCATCGTGAATCCGGAAAACTCGAAGCCCGGCGAGACGGTGCATCCCACCAGCGTCCACGCGCCCAGTGTCCGCGCCGCCTGCCAGTGATGCGGCGGCACGACCAGCTGCGGGCGCTGGCCCGCGGCAAGGTCGGCCCCGAGGATGCGTGTCTTCACTTTGGACTTGTCGGTCACCGCAAGGCTCAGCTCCAGCGGATCGCCCGCATAGAAGTGCCAGATCTCCGTCGCATCGACCTTGTGCCAGTGCGAGCGCTCGCCCTCCGCCAGCAGGTAGTAGATCGCCGTCCCCGGCGAGCGATGCCCATGGTCGTGCGGGTCCGGAATGCGATGGGTCTCCGCATAATGGCCACCCTCGGGATGCGGCTTCAGCTCAAGCGTCGAGATGATGTCTTCGAGGGTCATTTGAAGTCGTTCTTCCGCTCCCGCACTGCCGCAAACGTGGCCACGGCGTCTCCGGCATGCCCCACGAACGCCTGCAGCTTGGGATCGTCAGCCCGCATGAACGGGTTCGCACGCTTCTCGCGCCCGATCGTGCTCGGCACGGTGGGGATGTCCTGAGCGCGCTTGGCGGTCACTTCGTCGGAGTAGACGAGCAGGTCGCGGTTCTCGCCATCGACGCTGAGCGCGAACTTCGCGTTCGAGGCCGTGTATTCGTGGGCGCAATAGATCTTGGTGTCGTCCGGCATCGCGCGCAGCTTGCCGAGGCTGTCCCACATCTGCTGGGCCGTTCCCTCGAACAGCTTTCCGCAGCCCAGCGCAAACAGCGTGTCGCCAACGAAGGCGATGCCGTGCTCGGGTATGTGATAGACAATGTGGCCCAGCGTATGCCCCGGCGTCTCCAGCACCCGCGCCGCGATCCCGCCCAGGCTTACCGTATCGCCCTCATGAAGCTCGCGCCCAGGCGCCGCTCCGATCCGCTCGATCTCCTTCGGCCCCACCACCTTCGCGCCCGTCGCCGCCACGATCTCGGCATTGCCGCCGGCATGGTCCTGGTGCCAGTGCGTGTTCCAGATCTGGGTAATCTTCCAGCCTTTAGCCTCAGCCTCGGCGAGGATCTTCCCCGCCTCCGGCGTATCGATCGCCGCCGTCTCGCCGGTATCCGGGTCGTGCAGCAGGAAGCCGTAATTGTCCTTGAGGCAGCCGAACATGTGGACTTGCGGAGCGGCCATCTGTGAACCTCTTCGGGTTTCTCTTTGGGGACTGACTGAAGCCTATATAGGCTCTTCCCGGCCCCCCAGACAAAAGGGGAGTGCGCCAACCCCGGAGAGCCATGCGCTTCGACATAGACAGGCTGCAGGCTTTCTACGGCTCATCGCTGGGCCAGATGGCGCTGGAACAGGTGGCCCGCCGCGTTGGCGCGCTCTGGGCCCATGCCGATGGGCTGGATGTGCTGGGCTTCGGCTATGCCGACGCCCTGCTGGAACGCTACCGCCCCACCGCCCGCCGCGTCGTCTCCGCCCATCCGGACGAGCAGGGGGCCATACGCTGGCCGTCGGACGGCAAGGGCCTCTCCGTCCTCACCGAGGAGGAGCGGCTGCCCTTCCAGGACGCCCTGTTCGACCGGATCATCGTCTGTCACGGGCTGGAGGAGGCTGAGAGCCCCCAGCGTCTGCTGCGCGAATTCTGGAGGGTTGCGGCGCCCGAAGCCCGGATTTTGATCATCGTCGCCCACAGACGGGGCTTATGGGCCAGGGCGGAGTCGACTCCCTACGGCCATGGCCGCCCCTATACCCGCTCCCAGCTCAACCGCCTGCTGGAGGAGGCGATGTTCCTGCCGTCCGCATCTGCGCGCGCGCTCTATGCGCCGCCGATCGGCTGGGGGCTCATAACTTCGGCAGGGGAGGCCTGGGAGCGTATCGGCAGGTTTGCCTGGGCGGGATTCGGAGGGGTCCTGATGATCGAGGCCCAGAAACGGCTCTATATCGAGCCCGGCAAGCCGGCCCGGGTCCGGAAGGTCGTCAGAGTCCCCGCAAAACGTGCTTCGGGGGCGCCAGCAGGCCGGGATTCGGCCAGTGAAGTGACAGGCCAACCGAATAGATGTTGAACATGTGTAAGTTGCGTATTATATACATATCGAGCCGCCGGGATGGTCCCCGGCCATCCCGAGCCAAAGAAGGCCGGAGCCACAAAAGGAACGTCCCATGAAATACATCACCGCCGTCTTCAAACCCTCGCGTCTCGACGCGGTTCTGGACGCTGTGACCGCCGCCGGCGCCTC
>DASYKO010000134.1:0-9070 GCA_035995285.1 Hyphomonadaceae bacterium
CGCCGGGCGCCTGCCCCTGCTGCAGCCGATGAGCCAGGTGGCGGGACGCATGTCGGTGTTTGTCGGCGCGAACGCGCTGATGCGCACCAAGCGCGGCCGCGGCCTGCTGCTCGGCGGCGTGCCCGGCGTGCCGGCGGCGAATGTGGTGATTCTCGGCGGCGGTGTTTCCGGCACCCACGCAGCCGAGATGGCGATCGGCTGCCGCGCCAACGTGACCGTGTTCGACCGCTCCATGCCGCGCCTTGAAGAACTCGATGTGCAGTTCGCAGGCGCAGTCGATACGGTCTACGCCACGCAGGCGGCGATCGACCGCGCCGTGGTGGAAGCCGACATGGTGATCGGCGCCGTGCTGATCCCCGGCGCGTCCGCGCCCAAGCTGGTCAGCCGCGCCATCCTGAAGGATATGAAACCGGGCGCTGTGTTGGTCGACATCGCCATCGACCAGGGCGGATGCTTCGAGACCTCGCGGCCCACCACGCACGATGATCCGATCTATGAGGTCGACGGCATCCTGCACTATTGCGTCGCCAACATGCCGGGGGCAGTGCCGCGCACTTCGACCTACGCCCTCAACAACGTGACGCTGCCGTTTGCGCTCGACCTTGCGAACAAGGGGACGAAGGCGGCGCTGAAGGCTGACCCGTTCCTCGCCGAGGGCCTCAACGTCGCGGAGGGCAAGATCGCGCACGAGGCGGTGGCGCGGGATCTGGACCTGCCGTTCGGAAAGCCGGGGTGGTTGAAGTAGGGATCGTTAGCGTATCCCGGTCGACGACCAGCCACGGCTCTTCGCCCATTTCTTGTAGATACGATCGAGCTCGGCTCGATACACGCCCATGACCTCTTGGGCCTTGTGATCCTTGATCCCGACGCCAAAGAGCAGATCGTTCAGCGCGTTGTTGATGGCCAGACAAGCGTCTGAGTTGTCGTCAGAATCGTCAACGGCGGGCCATTTCCCAATTATTTCGCGTACTGTTTCAGGATAGACGCCCAGGCGTGTCTGGAAATCAAAATCGAAGAACTCAAAGGTCGCCAACAATGCGCGACGGATCACATCGCGCTCTTCGGCTGTCAGGTTCTTCAGCGTCATTCCGGTTGCCTATCACATGCATGTGGGGCCGGTTAATTCAGCACCGCAATCGTATCCTCCAGACGCCCATCCCCCGCCTCCGGCGTCACGCCTGCGAGCTTGGCCAGCAGCGGATAGACCGAGACGTTGGGGAATTTCGCAAGCTTCTCGCCCGCGCGGAATGCCGGGCCGTTCGCGATGAACACCGCGGCCATCTCGGGTGAATCCGGATCATAGCCGTGGCCGCCGAGGCTCGGCTTGTCGCCGGGTTTGGGGGCCCAGGTGCGATAGCGCCAGCCCATGTCGGCGAGGCATACGATCGGAGGCACGCGCGGGTTTGTTCCGTAGCCGAAGCGGGCGGGCATCTCGCCCTTGCGCCAGCATTCGCCGTGCTCCTTGCGGCCGAGCAGCGCCTTCTCGGCCTCTGCCTGCTTGCCTGCTGCCGGATAGACGCCTGCGGTCGCCCCGCCCCACAGAACACGCGCAACATCGGGCGAGACGAGCTTCGGCATATCGATGATCCTGTCTTCCGACAGCGCGGCCATGCCGTGGTCGGCGACGATCACGAGGTTGGCGGCTATCCCGCGCCTGTGCAGGCCATCGACCAGCCGGCCGATCGCTGCGTCGACCTCTGCGGTCGCGGAGACCGTCTCGCGCGCGTCGGGGCCGTAATTGTGGCCGGCGGTGTCGACCATGTCGAAATAGAGCGTCAGCAGGCGCGGCGCATTTGGCCCATCCATCCAGCCCAGCAGCTGATCGACGCGCGCGAACGAGGGAAGGTCTTCATCGAAGAAGCGCCACTTTGATGGTCGCACACCCTGGAGCTCATAGTCCGAGCCGGGCCAGAACATCGTGCCGGACTTTACGCCCTGGCGCTCGGCGCTGACCCACAGGGGCGTGGCCTGCGCCCACCAGTAGGGATCCGACGCCACGGTGGGCGACATGGAGAACGTGACGCCGGGCCGGGCCGCATCCTCCATGCTGTTGTAGACGATGCCGTTATGGTCCGGCGTCTTGCCGGTGATCAGCGCGTAGTGGTTGGGAAAGGTCACGCTCGGAAAGCTGGGGCTCATCGAGCCGCGCACGCCCTCGCGCGCCAGCTTGGCCATCACCGGCGTCGCGCCGCGGTCGAGATAATCGGCGCGGAAGCCGTCGATGGAGATGAGGATGGTGACAGGCTGTGTGTTGGGCGCTGGCGTCGAAGCGCATGCGGCAAGAGCCATGGCGAAGAGGAGAGCGGCGGCTCGGATCAGGGTCATGAGCGTTTCTAGCAGGCGCGCGTGACGGGCTCTACGGGTTTCCAACGACACGCAGAACGACACCATCCACCCCCCACCAGTCCGCCCCCCTTCGGGCGGGCGGGACCCTGTTGCGCTTGCTTACCCAATCTCCGACGCCGGTTCGTTGTCCAACTCCAGCCACGCGGTCCCGCCCGCCCGAAGGGGGGCGGACAGGTAGGGGGTGGCTCACCTAGTTCCGGTGCGAGTTGGTGGGGCGAAACCCGAAAACAAAAAGGGCGGCGAACCCACCGGCTCGCCGCCCTCTTTGATATCGAAGTACAGAAGCCTACCTGCGTCCGTTCTGGTCGCCGAAATACCGGAAGAAGTCGGAATCCGGGGAGATGACCATGGGCGTGCCGGCCTTGATCGCCGTCTCGTAGGCGATCAGTGAGCGGTAGAAGGAGAAGAACTCCGCATCCTTGTTGTAGGCGGCCGCGTAGATCTTGTTCCGTTCGGCGTCGCCCTCGCCTCGCGTGCGTTCGGAGAGCTGGCGCGCGTCGCCGAGGATGACGGCCACTTCCTTGTCGGCTTCACCGACCTTGGTCTTGAAGATCTGTTCGCCTTCCGCCTGGTACTGGTTCACCTTCTGGCGGAGCTGCGACTTCATCCGCTCATACACGCGGTCGGAGTTTTCCTTCGGCAGGTCGGCCTGGCGGATGCGGACGTCCACGATCTCGACGCCGAACTGCTGCATGTTGATCTGCAGCTCGCTGCGGATGCGCTGCATCACGCTGACACGCTGGCCGGAGATGATGTCCGGCTGGTTCACCTTGCCGAGCTCGCCCTGCAGGGTCGAGGTCATGTAGGTCTGCAGCTGCGAGCGGCCATTGTCTTCGGTCTGCGCAGACCGGAAGAACTGCAGCGGATCCTTGATGCGCCAGCGCGCGATGGCGTCGACGATCAGGCGCTGCTGGTCGGCCGCGATGATCTCTTTCGGTTCGAGATCGAAGCCCAGGTTGCGGCGGTCATAGGTGATCACGTTCTCGACGAACGGGGCCTTCAGATAGAGCCCCGCCTTGCCCGGCGAGGTGTCGGAGTTGACCACGTATTGCGCCTGGCCGAAGCGCAGGACGATGGCCTGGCGCTCCACCGGCACGATGAAGAACGAGTTCGCCAGCAGGATCAGGACGGCTGCGGCGAGAACGCCTGCGATGATAAGGGTGCGTTGCATGGCTATTGTCCCGCCGGGGCTGGCGTGCGGCCGCGGAGCTGGTCGAGCGGCAGGATTGGAACGGTGCCCGACTTGGTGTCGATGATGATGTTGTCGGTGCGTCCGAGCACGCGTTCCATCGTTTCGAGGAACATGCGCTCGCGTGTCACCCGCGGGGCCGTCTTGTATTGTTCGTAGATCAGGTTGAAGCGCTGGGTTTCACCGGTGGCGTCGGCGACGCGCGAAAGCTTGTAGCCCTCCGCTTCCTGGATCATCTTCTGCGCCTCGCCTCGGGCCTCGGGAACGACCTTGTTGGCGTAGGCGATGCCTTCGGCTTCCTTCTTGGCCTTGTCCTGTTCGGCGCTGGAGACTTCGCGCTGGACTTCGACGACCTGTTCGGGCGCGCTCGACTTGCTCATCGAGATCTGGTCGATCTGGATGCCGGCCTGATAGCTGTTCAGCGTCTGCTGCATCACGTCGCGCACGCGGGTTTCGACGCCCGTACGGTTGCCGGTGATGATCGGCTCGAAGGCCGACGTGCCGACGACTTCGCGCATTGCGCTTGCGCCGATCTGTTCCAAGAGCTCGTGGCGTTCGGGATTGCGCGGCGCCAGGTCGACCACGTTGAACAGGTATTTGCGCGGATCGATGATGCGCCAGGTGATGACGAAGTCGATGTCGACGATGTTCTCGTCGCCCGTCAGCATGAGATTGCCGTTCGCGCCCCCGCCCATCTGCGTCCGGATCGGCGCGTTCACGCGCACGATGACGTGGCGCTCGATCGGGTTGGGAAGGCGGATGCGGAAGCCCGGGCCTTCATAGCGTTCGAAATTGCCAAAGCGGGTCACTACCGCCTGTTCCTGTTCGTTCACCTGGTAGATGCCGGTGAACAGCCAGCCGATGACGCCGACCGCCACGAGGATCGCAACACCGGTGGTGCCAAAGCCGCGCGCGCCGCTGGGGCCGCGGGCGCCGCCGCCTGTACCATTGCCGCCGCCGCCGCCTTCGCGGCGCCGGTTGGAAAACCTGTCCTGCATCCGGCGCAGGGTCTCTTCGAGATCGGGACGGTCAGGGGGCGTCTTGCCGGGGCCGCCGCTCTTGCCGCCGCCAGGCTTGCCCCACGGGCTGTCGCCATTGCCGCCGCCGGGTTTATCCCCGCCGCCGGAACCGCCACCGCCCCAAGGGCCGCCGCCGCCAGAGCCACCGGCTCCGCCGCCACCCTTGTTGTCGTTCCAGGGCATAAGCCCCTCCTCTTTCGCGAAGTATCTGGAGATTTGTGTACTCCAGTAGTTGAGCGCGCATTAAAGCCGGTTCAAGGCGGGTGGATAAGCTGGTTTCCCCCTACGCGCGATTGCTCTGGACTGGATGAACTCCCTGACGCGGATGTGACCCGCCAGTCGAGTTCCAGTCGAACGCCGGCGGGCCGCAGGTCCGGTAATTGCAATTACTTGGAAAAGCTGACTCTGCGTTCGCAAAAGGCCCGCCGACCCCCTCTCGAAAGCTTGCCCGAGGGTTTCTGGCGGCATTCTTGCAGTTTTTGGAAACGATGCTCGCACCGCCCGCCACAGACCTGACAGCCGCCCGGGAAACACCGGCCGTTAACGCCTCCAATCCCGCCTTGGGGCGCGGAGAGGTGACCGTCATCATCGCCGCCTGGCGCGCTGCGGAGACGATCGGCCGCGCCATATCCTCAGCCCTCGCCCAGTGCGAGGCCGCCGAGGTTGTCGTGGTGGACGACGCATCCGGAGACAATGGCGCCACGCTTGAGGCCGCCAAAGCCGCCGACGATGGCTCCGGCCGCCTGAAAGTGGTCGCGCTGGAGACCAATGGCGGCCCCGCCCGCGCCCGCAATGCCGCCATCGCCGCCTCGAAGGCGCCATGGATCGCCGTTCTGGACTCTGACGATTTCATGGAGCCGGGCCGCCTCGCCGCTCTGCTCGCGCTGGCCCATGAGGGCTATGATCTCATCGCCGACGACCTGATGCAGACGCCGGACGGCCAGCCTGTCTCAGCCGGCCAGCCGCTCTGGTTCCGCGGCGACCGCACGCCGCTGGATGTATCGTTCAGTTTCTTTGTCGAAACCAACGTCCCCAAGGCCGGCCGCCACCGCCGCGAGCTGGGCTTCCTCAAGCCGCTGATGCGCCGCAGCTTCCTGGAGCGCAACGGCATCAGTTATGACGAGACGATGCGGCTGGGCGAGGATTACGACCTCTATGCCCGCGCCCTGTCCTTCGGCGCCCGCATGCACCTGATCCCGTGGACGGGCTATGTCAGCGTGATGCGCACCAACAGCCTCTCGGCCATCCATTCCCGCGCCGACCTTGCCGCCCTCGAGACTGCTGATGACCGACTCCTGGCATCCAACAAGCTGCGCCCGTCGGAAAAATGGCTGGTGAAGCAGCACCGCTTTTCGACCCAGTCCCGCATCGTCTGGATCGACTTCATGGCGGCTCTCAAGGGCAAGAAGCCGGGCCGCGTGATGGCGGTCCTTGGCAAGGACGTCCGCCAGGTCCCCTACGTGCTCGCCGGTCTCTGGAAGATCGTGGCGCGCAGAGCGACAGGGGCGCCCAAGGCCCACTAACGCAACCTCTGGCCTGCGCCCTCGCCGTCCGCTACCAAGCCGGGCATGGCTTCACCCCTCGAAACAGCAATCCGCGCCGCATTGGATGCCGTGAAGGATCCCCTTTCGGGCAAGGGCCTCGTCACCTCCGGCCGCATTGCAGGCCTTGTCGTGCGGCCTGACGGTAAAGTGGGCTTCGTGCTGGAAACCAATTCCGGCGCCGCTGACGAGCCCCTGCGCAAAGCCGCCGAAGCTGCTGTAGCGGGCGTGCCGGGCGTTGCCGCTGTCACGGCTGTGCTGACCGCCGAAGCAACCACCGGCGCCCGCGCCACGCAGGTTCGCCCGCCGCCACAAGCGCCCGCCCCCAAATCGCCCGCGGCCCCGCCGCAAGCCCAGGTTTCCCGCCCTGCCCGCGGCATCATCGCCGTCGCCTCCGCCAAGGGCGGCGTCGGCAAGTCGACCGTCGCCACCAACCTCGCGGTCGCGGCAGCAAAGTCGGGCCTGCGCGTCGGCCTGCTGGATGCCGATATCTTCGGCCCGTCCCTGCCCACCATGATGGGCACCGTGGGCAAACGGCCGACATCCACGCCCGACAAGAAGATGATCCCGGTGATGGCGCACGGCGTCGCCACCGTCTCGATCGGCTATCTCGTCGATCCGGATAACGTTGTGGCGTGGCGCGGGCCCATGGCGCAATCCGCCATAATCACGCTGATCAACGACGTCGACTGGGGCGATCTCGACCTACTGTTCATCGACACCCCGCCCGGCACAGGCGAGGTGCAGCTTACGCTCGTGCAGCGCCTGCCGCTCGACGGGGCGGTGATCGTGTCGACGCCGCAAGAGGTGGCCCTCGCCGATGTGCGCAGGGGCGTCGCCATGTTCCGCAAGACGGCTGTGCCGGTGCTCGGCGTGATCGAGAACATGGCCTGGTTCGAGCAATCGGATGGGACCCGCGTGCACATCTTCGGCGAAGGCGGCGCGCAACGCACTGCAACCGAAATGGGCGTGCCCTTCCTCGGCGCGCTTCCCATACTGCCGGCCCTGCGCGAAGGCGGCGACGCCGGTGTGCCCGCAGCAGCCGGCGATTCCACCGCGGCAGAGGCCTTCCGCCTGCTGGCGGAAGCCGTGTCGGAGGCGGTGGCGGCGGCCCCGAACAAGCCCGCGCCGAAGATCACCTTCGAATAGGCCCGCGATTTCGATCGTTAATCACTGGTGAACGACGCCGAGTGGATTCGCGCGACAGCCCACGCGTGACATCAACCATAGGCGGCTAATCTGCGCTTATTGAAGGCTTGGATCACCTGACGGCGCGAGGGGGACTCCTGACGCCGGTCATTTTGGTGGGGACAGACTGATGACCGCTAACAATTTCCATATCGTCGTTGCCGACGCCACCACGCATACGCGCAATCTCGTCGCCGATGTTCTGCGCACGCTCGGCTACTACTCGATCCTCCATGCCCGGGACGGCAAGGAGTTGCTGGAAACGGTGATCGAGTACGAACCCAAGATCGTCGTCACGACGTCCCGGCTGCCGGAGATGTCCGGACTCGAATTCACCCGCCTCGTTCGCGCCGGACACAAGAATATCTCGCGTCTCCTCTCGATCATCGTGATGACGGACACGCCGACCAAGGCCTTTCTGGATGCAGCGCAAGCCAGCGGCGTCGATGAAATGCTTGTCCGGCCCTTCACGGCCCAGGCCATGCAGGTCCGCATCAAGGCGGTAATCGAGCGCCCGCGCCCCTTCATCGACAGCGCCGTCTATGTCGGTCCTTGCCGCCGCCGCCGCATGGTCGAGGACTATGCGGGCCCGCTGCGCCGCTTCGTTGACCCGACCGACGACATGCCGGGCGCAAGCCCGTGGGAGTCCGAACCGAACCGCCTGGCCGTCCGCAAATGCGTGGCAAAGCTGAGCGAATTGTCGCTTGGCCTGACGGCGGGTGACCGCAAGAAGCTGCGCGCCATCTATGCCGCCACCAAGGATGCCGAAGGCATCGCCGACGAAACCAAGGATGCGATGATGGGGGCTGCAGCCCGCTCGCTGGGCCGCTACATCATGGCCATAGGCGCCAATGGCCTGCCCGACCCCGAAGTGATGACGACGCATATCGACGCCATGCACACCCTCGGCATCCTGTCCGGCGCCCAGCACAAGGAGCGCGAGTTCCTGGTGGCCGGCCTGGTCCGCGTTGTCGACAAGCGGCTCGGACGCGCGAAGGTCGCCTGACCATCCCTATGATCGGGTCGTAGCCACGTTCTGGCTGGACATTTTGGCCTGAAATGCAGCTGCTGCCCGCCGCACGGGCGGCCGCCGTTGCGCGCTCGCACCGGCATCGCACATCCTGAAAACCGTGGCTGACTGCAGCGGCAGCACTTGCTGCTCCGTGCGCTTTACTGCCGTTACACGGCGCAATCCTTGCTGATGACAGGTCTGCGCTGCCTGGGCTCTGGCCAGCTTCGCACAGCGAAGCGGAGCGCCCATGCTTCACGCGTTAACGAATATGAACTGCGCCAACGCAGCTGCGCTCCCAGTTTATTGGCGCCCCAACAGACGAATCTCCTTGCAAGCCGCCACGCCCGACTTAACGTTTTGTTTACGACAAACGTCTTGGCCGCGAAGTGATTTGGCTCTCGACGGACTGGAGTTTTGTGACGGGGTGAAGGGTCGCGGACGGGAGTAGCGTATGGCTCACGCATTGAGGTTGCGCGGCGAGTTCTGGCCGCAGGATCACTGGGGACGCGTCACCAACGCCTCCATTGCGCGCGAGCAGATTGCCCGCCCTGCCCTCGAAGCCGCCGAAGAAGCAGCAGACATGGCGCTCGAGCGCTTCGGCGACCGGCTGCATTCCGTCTACATTTCCGGCCCAGCCGCACGCGGCCGCCCCGGCGGGGCAGCCTTCTTTGTTCTCCTGCGCCTCGGCGCATCGCTTTCAGGCCCTGACCTGCGCGCCAATGAAAGCTGGGAAGCAGCAGCAGCAGCCACGCTGCGCCGCCGCAATCCGCGCGTG
>DASYKO010000135.1:0-7363 GCA_035995285.1 Hyphomonadaceae bacterium
GTCGCCCGTGTCGACGTGCGGGGTGTAGTCGGCGCGGTGCTTGCCGCGCAGACGCTTGGCCACGTAGCTGGCGAGTCGGCCGACAACGGCGCCTTCGGCGTCGATGATGACCCACTTATTCACGACATCGGCCGGTTTTACGGAAACGGTTTGCATTGCTCCCTCGCGGAGCCTTTCTGAGACAGGTGTTAAGTCTGAAATCCGAACGCGTGCTGCTAAAGCCGTGGGCAGGCTTTGTCAACATAAACGCGGCTTTGCAGGGATTTGCGGGAAAGCCCCAAGAATCCCAATGAATCCCGCCTAGTCCCCGCCGCCTCCGCCCCCGCCGTCACCCCCACCGCCAGCGTCGCAGCTCCCGCCCGCATCATTGGGTCCGCAGCTGTCGGTATCGGACGACAGGCCGGTATAGGCCCCGGCATAGAGCAGACTGTCGGCCACCGGGGTTCCGCCCTCCGCAGACCGTCTAGGTGCGGGGCGGCGGCGGCTGCCTGAATTTGCTATGAAAACCAGCGCGACCAAGCCGACCAGGAAGATCGCGACAACCAGACCGAGCAGTGCATCTGACATGCCGGCTCTCCTAGCACAGGCTGGCGGCCGGCCCTATCAGCCGGCCTCTCTGATGGCGCTTGCTCGGCTAAACCCGCCCGATTCTGCCCGGCCGCGGCCCAATCCCCAGGTGTTGAACGCACCGGCCACGCGAGCCCAATCGACGGCGCAGGGGCCGCGTGTATCGTGCGGCGGAAACCGGTCCCAAAGATGGGCTGTTGTCGGGGGTATCTCACATGAACCGCAGGTCTTTTCTGACGGCTGCCGCGGCCGGAGCGATCACGCCCGCCTTCGCCGGCTTCGATGCATTCGCCCAGTCGGCCGCGGCGCTGCCCTATGACGCGCTCGCTGCCATCCGCACCGAGGGCATGGGCGATCGCACCAGCCAGGTGATGAAGACCGCAAGCTACCTGATGGACGTGCTGGGTCCGCGCCTGTCTGGCTCGCCGGGCGTGCGCAAGTCGGGCGAGTGGGTCGTCTCGAAGATGAAGGAGTGGGGCTTCACCAGCGCCGGGTTGGAGATGTGGCCGAATGATCCGACCGGACAGAACAATGGCTTCCCGCGGGGCTGGGCCAACTCGAAATTCTATCTCGCGGCGGTCTCGCCGCTGACCTTCCCGATCTCCGGCATGTCGACCGGATGGACGCCGGGCACCAACGGGCTCGTGCGCGGTGAGTGCGTGCTCGTTGTCGAGACGGTCGAGAAAGAGCTGAAGGACAAGTGGGCCGGGAAGCTGCGCGGCAAGTGGGTGCTCGGCCAGGCGCCGATCGAGATGCGCGCCCAGTGGGACGCCGTGGCGCGCCGCTATACCAGCGAACAGCTCGATGCGATGGAAACGCCTGCCCGTCCGCCCGAGCAGGGCACGCCCAATCCCAACGGCCCGCCACGCCCGCCCGGCGCTCCGCAGGGCCCAAACGCAGGCCCGCCGTTCGATCGCAACAAGTTCTTCAAGGACGAAGGCGCGCTCGGCGTCTTCTCGACCAACAAGGGTTTTGGCGTGATCAACGTGCTGGGCGGCAGCCGCACGGACGCGCCTGAGACACAGATCCCGCGCATCGTGGTCGAGGCGGAGCACTATGGCCGCATCGCCCGCTCGACCCAGCTGGGCCAGCCGGTGGTGGTCGAGGCCGACATCAAGAACGACTGGTACGACAAGCCGGAGATGTTCAACGTCGTCGGCGAGGTGAAGGGTTCCCAGTGGCCGGATGAAGTCGTCATCATCGGCGGCCACTTTGATTCATTCCACGCGGCAACAGGCGCTGCCGACAATGGCGGGGCGTGCTGCATCGCGCTCGAAGCGCTGCGCATCCTCAAGGCGACCGGCGTGAAGCCCAAGCGCACCGTGCGGGTGTGCCTGTGGACCGGTGAGGAACAGGGCCTTATCGGCTCGCGCCTCTATGTGACTGAACACTTCGGCGGAAATCGCCGCCCGGCCCCTCCCGGCTCGCGCCCCGGCACGCAGGGCGAGCTTGTGCCGATCAAGCGCGATCATTCGCGCTTCCAGTCCTATTTCAACCTCGACAATGGCGTGGGTTCGATCCGCGGCATCTATGCGCAGGGCAACCAGGCGATCATCCCGATCTTCCGCGAATGGGGCGAGCCGCTGCGCGATCTCGGCTTCACGCACGTGACCCCGCGCAACACAGGATCCACTGATCACGTCTCGTTCGACAATGCCGGCCTGCCGGGCTTCCAGTTCATCCAGGACCAGCTGCAGTACGAGCCGACGAACCACCACACCAACATGGACTTCTTCGAGGCGATCCAGCCGGAAGACATGAAGCGGAACGCGGTGATCCTCGCCAGCTTCGCCCTGATGGCCGCCAACCACTCCAGCAAGCTGCCGAGGAAGGCGCGAACCACGGAGCCACCGCGCCCGACCGGCGCGCCGGATATCGCACAGCTGCCCGGAGCGCGGCCTTCAACGCCCTGATACGCCGCGACGGCTAGCGCGGGGCGAGAGCCACGGTCATGTCGGTTCGGGTGTGGTTCGCGATGAGGCTCACTTCATCGCCTGCAGCCAGTTCGACCGCTTCGGGGAAACGATAGATGACGTGCATCCACCCACTGGCGGCAGCGCCTGCACTGGGATGGTTCTCGTAGGTCGTCTCTGCATCGAGCTCCAGACGAAGCCATTGCGCAACGCCAATGCAACGCCCCGCGCGGCGCGCGTTTATGGTGAACGGCCGGCGCTCCGCCGGAAAGCTGGATTGCATCAGATCGAAGCGGAAGATGTCAAAGTCGTCGGACAGTATTTCATGCGGAAACCGGTCCAGATGCAGGGCGAACTTGGTCGTGGCGAACCGGTTGAAGCGGGAGAGGTCGAAGCCGGCCGCATGTGACGCAGAGGCCTGCGATTCCAGCGCACCGCCGCCGACGAGATAGCCGCAGGCAACCGCTTGGCGCGGGATGATGGCGGCGTCCGGCGTCAGCAGATGCTCGCGCGCGTGTTCGATCATCGGCAGCACGCATTCGGTCAGCAGCCCACTCGAGAAGATCTCGGTCACCAGCAGGTCGGCGCGAACCGGCAGATCGCGCCCGACCACGAGCTGGTCGGAGCGTTTTGCGTGCAGAGTGATGCGATCAGCCAATCCGTTGTGTGCGATAATCTCGCATGCCGCGGCGGCGACCGCGGGCATGACCTCGCATGTCGTCACGCTGCCGGCGCCGGCGCGCGCGGCCATCATGGCCAGGAGGCCGGAGCCCGAACCGATATCGAGAACGCGGCGGCCGGGCGCTGCCCTGCGCAAGGCCTGATCGTAGGCGTCGTTGCGCGGGCCGTCGGCCATCATCGGGAAGTGCCACGCAGGGGCGACGCCAAGGCAGGCGCGATCCAGATTATCCCGGGCTTCGATGTAGACGGGGTCGATCTCTACCGCACGGCGGAACGCGCGGATGGCAGCTTCTGCGTCGCTGAGGGCGACGAGCGAGGCGCCGAGATTGTTGAAGGTCTGGGCGGAGTTTGCATTCTCCGCGATGGCGTTTTCGAAAGCGACGCATGCGCCGGCATGATCGCCCATCGCATGCAGGGCGACGCCCAGATTGTTATGATACTCGCAATCCCACGGGTGCGCCGCCGCGGCGCGCCGGAAATAGGCCTCGGCTCCGACGGCGTCTCCGTCAGCGAAGGCGATCAACCCCAGCTGGTGGTTGGCGACGGCGTTTGACGGGTCGTGCTGCAGGACGGCGCGAAACAGGTTCGCCGCTTTCAGGATCTCGCCTTGTGCGTAACACGCGATCGCCAGGTCCAGGACCTCGCCGCCCTGTTGATGCTCAGCAAGCATGATGACGACTCCCGGCTCCCCCTCGGGCGCCAGCTAGGTCCCCAAAGCTTAACAAGATGCTCCTCAGAATTAGTGGAGAGCCGTAGCGTCCTGCCGGCGTTCTTATTCGTTACGTGTCACGTCCTAATTGTCGCACCCGGCTCAGGCTTTCGAGGCCGTCCACACCAGGCGCGTTGCCGCCAGCAGGACGACAGTGCCGAGCGCCTGATGGGTCAGCGACATATCGAGCGGCGCGGCGTGCATCAGGGTGGCGATGCCGAGGAGGGCCTGAGCCGTTACGAGGCCGGCGAACAGGACGAAGAGCGACCAGTGCTGGCCGCGGAACTTCCATGCGGTCCAGAGCGAGGTGAAGAACAGCGTGTAGGCCGTGAGGCGGTGGAGGAACTGGGTGGTGGCTTCGTTCTCGAAGAAGTTGCGCCAGAACGGATCGTAGGCCCACATCGCCTCGGGCACGATGCGTCCGGCCATCAGGGGCCAGTCGGTATAGCCGCGGCCGGCGTCGAGGCCAGCCACCAGTGCGCCGAGCGCCATCTGGATGCCGGCGATCCAGATCAGGGCGTTCGCCCAGGGCTTCGCTTGGCTGGGCGTCTCGCGCGGGGTCGCGCCGAGTTCGAGCCAGAGCCAGAAGCAATAGCAGATGATGAGGAGCGCCAGGGCGAAGTGCGTCATCAGGCGGTAGGGCGCGACGGAGGTGAGATCGGAGTTGACGCCGGAGGAGACCATCCACCAGCCGATCAGGCCCTGCAGGCCGCCCAGGACGAACAGGATGACGAGGTGCGGCAGGAGTTTCTTTGTCGTGCGGCCGGTGGCCCAGAAGAAGATCAGCGGCAGGGCGAAGGCGACGCCGATCACGCGGCCGAGTTCGCGGTGGCTCCACTCCCACCAGTAGATGCCCTTGAAGCCGCCGAGGTCCATGCCGGGGTTGAGCTGGTGATATTGCGCCGTCATCGACTGGTATTTGGCGAAGGCGTCGCTCCAGGCCGCCTCGTTCATCGGCGGGAAGGCGCCGAGCAGCGGCTTCCATTCCGTGATCGACAGGCCGGAATCCGTCAGGCGGGTCGCTCCGCCGACCAGGATCATGGCGTAGACCATGAAGGCGATCAGCAGCAGCCAGGCGCGCACCAGGGCCACGCCTTTTGCGGGGCGGAAGGCGTTCAGCTGTTCTGCGGCGACGGCGGTCATTGCGCGCTTATCCTATCTGTGAGAGCGGAAGGCCAGCGGATCGAAAGCCGCAGGAGCTCGTGATGCGCAAATTCATTGGCGCGGTTACAATTCTGGTCTGGGTCGTGGCCTATATCGCCGTCGTGGCGGTGATCGGCGATCGCGTGACCAAGGAGCCGATCTGGATACAGTTGCTGTTCTTCCCGATTGCGGGGCTGGCCTGGGTTCTGCCGATCAAGCCGCTCTTGAAGTGGATGCACGCCAAGGATGCGCCGCTGGAGAGCCCTGACGTCTAGAAGAACCTTCTGAACACCACGGCGATGAAGCACCAGATCGAGACCGTCAGCATCAGGGTGACGCCGGCGACGTAGAGGCCGGAGCGGATGGCGGGATAGAAGAACGCCGCCACGAAAGCTGCGAGCGCGAGGAAGCCGAGGGCCCAGCCGGGGGCGTGCCAGCCGTCGGAGACTCTGGCTTCGTCTTCCTTGGTCAGCCTTGTCTGTTGCCAAGCTTGATAGAGCATCGAGGGGATCCCGCCGGCGATCGCGAAGACGGTGACCCAGAACCACATCTGTTCCATCGGCATCATCATGGAGAGGACCGGCGGGGTCAGCGCCATGATCATCACGCCGATCGTGCCAAGGACCATGGCTTGAACAAAGTGCCCGTCGGAGGCTTCGAAGCGGCCGTCCTTGGTGAAGGCGATGAACACGGCGATGAAGCCGGAATAGGTCGCCGCAATAGTCGCAAGCAAACCCAGCTGTGTGAGCGGATCCATGGCGCCTCCCCCGGTCCCCGGGGGGAGCCAAGACCGAAACGCTCGACTTATCAAGATTAGGGGATCAAGCAGCGTGGAAAAGGTCGGCCGGAAAAAATCCGGGGCGGCCTTTGGAAAGGCCGCCCCGGCTGGTCATGCTCCGAATGCTCCGTCGGAAACGGGTTTAGGCAAAGTCTAGAACACTTTGCCCAGAGCGGGGCTCACGCCGCCGAGCGTCTTGAACGACGGGCCCGAGCGGTCACGGGCTTTGAGGGTCGGCGCGCCGAAGTCGAAGCGGATGCCGACCTGCATCGTGGTGAGATCGATGTCGGACGTGCCGAGGTCGAGCGACTGGCGGTCGATCGCGGCCGTGAACGAGATCGGGAAGTTGTCCGGCTTCCACTCGCCGCCGATGCCGAAGTTGAGGCCGTCGGCGTCGCTGCCGGACGTTTCAAGCTTGCTCCAGCCGAGACGGCCGTCGATGCGGAGGTTGTCGGAGACGAAGTAACGGCCTTCGCCGCCCACGCCGACGAGATCGGCGTCCGCGTCATCGATCGAGCCGACTGCAACAGCGCCCGACAGGGTGAACTGGTTGAAGTACTTCACGTACTCGCCGCCGAACCAGAAGGTGTCGAGGTCGGTCGCGTCGTTCTGCGACAGGCCGACATAGGCGCCGACAGCGTAGTCAGACGCTTTGTAGCCGAGGTGGGCCGAGCCTTCGAGAACGGTCGCTTCGAGCAGGTCGCCGTCGACGTTGGCGTAGTTGAGGCCGCCCTGGATCACCAGACCGGTCGAGACCGGGAAGGACACGACGCCTTCGATTGCGCCGACGTTCGAGTCGGCATCCGTGCCGGACGCTTCGCCTTTGAACTGGCCGTAGCTTGCGCCGACATAGCCGGTGGCCTGAGCCATGGCCGGAGCGGCGATCATCGACACGCCTGCAACGAGCGAGGCCGTCAGGAAGTACTTCTTCATGGGTCTAGTCCCCGGGGGATGGGGCCGCGGGTGAAATGAACCCGGCGGCTGTTTCTAGTGTTCTGCCTGCACATGAATTGTGCGGGGTGTGACGTTCTCGGCGTCGAGGTGTTAACGAGACCTTGCTGAAATGTGGCGGAGGCGGCGTTCCAACGGCCTCGTGTGGTTGCGGAGACGGACCGCGGCGCCGGCGCCACAGCTACGGGCCGGTAGCGAGAGAACGGGCATGCGGGCGCGCTCCCAGAAGCGCGAGCTCTGAGCCAGTAGCTGGGATTTTTCCATGTTGCCGCGCTCAAGGCGGCGCACGAACGCGCAGGCCGGCGCGTTGCGTGAGCAGGCGTGACGGGGCGGTCAAACAGAACAGAATGATGGGGGATGCGGCGCCGGCGGCGTTGCGCTCGTCGCGCCATGCGGCCTCGCTGATGAGCGCGGTGTGCGCGGGCTCGTCGAGCTGAACCTCGGATGGCTCCAGCAGCGGCTTCAGCTTTTCGGCGCGGCGCTGGGCCAGGCGCTCGATGTCGTTGAAGCGCTGGATGCAGGACTGCAGGCGGTCCTGGAGCTCGCTCAAGGTGCGGCGACGCTGGGGCGGGGATCGTCTGGGCGTCGCCCAGCTCACGGGCTTGAGGCCGAGGATCTCGC
>DASYKO010000136.1:0-6964 GCA_035995285.1 Hyphomonadaceae bacterium
CCTCGCCCGCGCCGCCAAATTCGCCGCCGCAGCCGGCGCCGCCCTCGCCTTCCTGGCCTCGCAGCCGGCCAGCGCCGAGCCGGGCATCTGGGTGGTGAAGGACAAGGATTCGACCATCTACCTGTTCGGCACGGTCCACGTGCTGAAGCCCGAAACCCAGTGGCGCACGCCCAAGATCGACGAGGCGATCGCTGCGTCCAACGAGCTCTGGCTCGAACTGCCCGGCATGTCGGATGAAGAGATGGCGGCCGCGATGATGCCGCTGGTCATGAAAGTCGGGCTTTCGCCCGACAAGCCACTCGCGCAGCGCCTGACGCCGGAGGAATACAAATCCCTGCTGGAGGCCGCCAAGCTGGCCAACCTGCCTGAGCAGCTGATTGCCATGGCGAGGCCCTGGTTCGCGGCGATCGGTATTTCGGCCTCGGCCTACACACGCGCCGGCTACGATCCGAAATCGGGCGTCGAGGAAAAGCTGAAGGCATCCTTCGGCGAACGCTCCATCAAGGCGCAGGGCTTCGAGACAGCAGAGCAGCAGCTCAATATCTTCGCCTCCATGTCCGAGGACGAGGAGATGGCTTTCCTGCGTTCGACATTGAAGGAATACGACCAGGCCCCGGTCGAGCTCGACAAGATGGTGGCCCAATGGGCCGCGGGCGACGTCGCCAGCCTCGGCAAGATGCTGGTCGATCAGACGAAGGAAATATCGCCTGCGCTCTATGACGAGATCCTCGCCAAGCGGAACGCAAACTGGGCCGTGAAAATCCGGGAGATGCTCAAGGGCTCAGGCACGGTATTCATCGCCGTCGGCGCCGGCCACCTCCTCGGCCCGGACAGCGTGCAGGCCCAGCTGAAGAAAAAGGGCATTGAGGCGAAGCGCTTCTAGCCCGGCGCAGGGACCCCGCAACCGGCCTGACGCGCAACCCGGACGGCCCGTCCCGCGTTTGGTCCCTTAGTGACAAGCGCAACGCCCCTTCTTCGCCCCATCCGCCGCTGGCTCGCAGCCTTCGCCGGTGCGTTTACGTTCGCTCTGCCCGCAGCCGCCGAACCTGCTCTCTGGGTGATCCGGGACCGGGATTCCACCATCTACCTCTTCGGCACGGTCCATGTGCTCCGAGGCGAAACGCAATGGCTCTCGCCGCGCATCGAGGCAGCTGCGAAGGCTTCGGACGAACTCTGGCTGGAAACACCATCCGCCTCGATGGACGATATTCGCGCAAGCCTTGCGCTGCTGGTGAAAAAGCATGGCATCGGCAGTGCGCCGTTGACGTCCCACCTGACGTCGGAAGAGCGTGAAGCGCTCAAGACCGAAACCCGCTTGGCCGGCCTTGCCCCGAACAGCCTCGATCGCTTCCAGCCCTGGTTCGCCGCTCTCAGCATCTCCGCCTCGGCGCTTACCCAGGCAGGCTATGACCGGGCAGCCGGCGCTGACGCTGTCCTTGGAAAAATGTTCGCTGATCGCAGCATCGCTCCCAAAGGCTTCGAGACCGCCGACCAGCAGATCGAACTCGTCACCCGCCTCAGCGAACAGGACCAGCTGCCCTATCTCCGCGCAGCCTTCGGCGCCCGCGGCCGCGTCGGGCCCGAGGAAGACAAGATGATCGCCCTATGGGCAGCCGGGGATGTCGACGGCATCGCGGCCAGTAATGTCGCCGGCATCAAGGCGTCCAGCCCGGACATTTACGACCGCATGCTCGTCCAGCGGAACGCCGCCTGGGCCGGAAAGATCGAGAAACTGCTCGCAGGCAAGGGCACGGTCTTCATCGCCGTCGGCGCCGCCCACCTCGCCGGGCCCGACAGCATCCAGGCCCAGCTTGGCAGCCACGAGATCAGGGCGGAACGCCTGAACTAGGGTCTTCTAGAAGAACGCCATCTTGTAGTGGTGCGGATGGCGCTCGTGTGAGCCCTCGGAGATTTCCTCGACGATCTTGGCGTTGAACTGGTCGAGATCATCCGGCGTGCGCGACGTAACAAGCCCATGATCGACGACCACGGCTTCGTCCTTCACCTCTGCCCCGGCGTTCTTGAGGTCAGTCTGCACCGACTTCACCGCCGTCATCTTCCGGCCTTTCGCGACGCCCGCCGAGATCAGCACCTGCGGCCCGTGGCAGATCGCAAACACCCCCTTGCGGCTGTTGACGAAGCTGGAGGCAAACTTCAGCGCCTTCTTCTCGGTGCGCAGCCGATCCGGGTTGAACAGGCCGCCAGGGATCAAGATGGCGTCATAGTCATCGGGGTTGGCGTCATCGACCGTTTTGTCGACATGGATAGACCTGCCCTTCTCCATGTGTTTCAGCCCCTGAATGTCGCCCGCCTTGAGCGAGATCACTTCCACCGTTCCGCCCGCTGCCTCGATGGCGCCCTTGGGTGAGAACAGTTCGCTTTCCTCGAAGCCATCCGCCGCCAGGATCGCCATTTTCTTGCCTGCCGCTTTCATCGCCATCGCGTATCTCCTCAAAGCCCGGCCAAATGAATTAACGGGCGCGGAAAGCAGCTGTTCCTTTTTTGCAGTCGGCCTCTGGCGCCTTTTGCCGCCCACCCCATGTCCCCCGTGCCTGAGGGGGCACACCTAAAAGGGGACACTTGTAATGCACGCCTATATTCTTCTCGACCGCTCCGGCTCGATGCAGGGGCTCTGGGTCGAGGCCCTGTCCTCCGTCAACGCCTATGCAAAGGAACTCGCCAACAAAACCGACGGCGACGCCGTCGACAGCCATGTGACGCTCGCTGTGTTCGACAGCCACGAAACCCTGCAGTTTGACGTGCTGCGGAAGAAACAACCCGCGCTGCACTGGGGGGCTGTCACCGACGAGGACGCCACCCCGCGCGGTATGACGCCTCTCCTCGACGCCATCGGCCGCATCATCGCGCTGGCCGAGACCGATAATCCCGACAAGGCCGTGATCGTCGTGATGACGGACGGCGCCGAAAACGCCTCGCGTGAACTGACGCGTGACGGCGTGAAAGCAGCCCTCGACCGCGTGAAGAAGCGCGGCTGGGACGTGGTCTTCCTCGGCGCCAACTTCGACAACATCTCGGATGCAGGCTCCGTCGGCGTCGGCGGCGCGCAGCAGGTCGCGATGGCGCCGGGGGCGATGGACGCCTCCATGCGCATGATGGCCAAGAAATCGCGCGCCTATTTCGCCCGCGGCCAACAGCACGTCTTCGAGGAAGCCGACCGCGAGGTCGCGCAAGAGGCGAAGGTGAAGGGCAACAAGAACTAAGGTCCGCTCCAGGACCTGAACCAGGAAGCCGTCGCCTTCGGGCGGCGGCTTTCCTGTTTCTATCAGTGCCTGAAGTGGCGCATCCCGGTGAACACCATGGCGAGGTCCGCCTTGTCCGCCGCCTCGATCACCTCGTTGTCGCGCACCGATCCGCCCGGCTGGATCACCGCCGTCGCCCCGGCCTGCGCCGCCTGCATCAGGCCGTCGGCGAACGGGAAGAAAGCGTCGGACGCACAGACCGATCCGATCGTCATCGGCTCCGCCTTGCCGCCCAGTGCCGCAGCCGCATCCTCGGCTTTCCTGCGAGCAATGCGGGCCGAATCCACCCGGCTCATCTGCCCCGCCCCGATGCCGACGGTTGCACCGTTCTTGGCGTAGATGATGGCGTTGGATTTCACGTGCTTGCAGATGGTGAAGGCAAACAGCATGTCCGCGATTTCCTGCGGGCTGGGCTTGCGTTTCGTCACCACTTTCAGTTCGGCCGCCGTGATGCGGCCATTGTCGCGGTCCTGCACAAGCAGGCCACCGGCCACGGTCTTGGCGAAGACGCCCCGCGCGAGCGGATCCGGCAGGCCATCGGTCAGCAGCAAACGCAGGTTTTTCTTCCTGGCGAACACCGCGAGCGCTGCCTCATCCGCGCCGGGGGCGATCACCACCTCGGTGAGGATTTCGGTCATCGCCTCTGCGGTCGGCCCATCCAGCGGCTGGTTGACGGCGATGATGCCGCCGAAGGCGGACACCGAATCGCAGGCGAAAGCGGCGCGGTAGGCTTCGACCACCGTCCTCGCCGTAGCCACCCCGCACGGGTTGGCGTGCTTTATGATCGCAACCGCAGCCGAGACCTTTGGATCGAATTCGGCGACCAGTTCGTAGGCCGCGTCCGTGTCGTTGATGTTGTTGTAGCTGAGCTCCTTGCCCTGCATCTGCTGGGCGGTGAGCACGCCGGCGCGCTTTTCCGGCCCGGCATAGACGGCAGCCTTCTGGTGCATGTTCTCGCCATAGCGCAGCGTCTGCTTCAGGTGGCCGCCAAAAGCGCGCCATTCGCCAGCTTCCTCGCCCAGCTCGCGCCAGTACCATTCGGAGATGGCAGCGTCATAGGCGGCGGTGCGCGCATAGGTCTTGGCTGCCAGCCTGCGCCGCAGCTTGAGCGAAACTCCACCCTGCCCGATCTCTTCCAGCGCCGCGTCCACATCCGCCCCATCGGTGCACACCGTGACGAAGTCAGCGTTCTTGGAGGCGGCGCGCAGCATGGCCGGGCCGCCGATGTCGATGTTCTCGATGCAATCGTCGAACGGCTTGCCGGCCTGAACCGTCGCCTCGAACGGATAGAGATTGATCCAGATGAGATCGATCGGCTCGATGCCGTGCTGCTCGGCGGCGTTGCGGTGCTCGGCCAGGTCGCGCCGGAACAGCAGGCCGCCATGCACTTTGGGATGCAGCGTCTTCACGCGGCCATCCATCATCTCGGGAAAGCCCGTGAGATCAGAGACGTCGCGGACCTTCAGCCCGGCATCCTTCAGCGCCTTGGATGTGCCGCCGGTCGAGACGAGATCGACACCCGCCGCCGCCAGCTTCTTCGCCCGCTCGATGAGCCCCGTCTTGTCGGACACCGAGATCAGCGCCCGTTTCACAGCGATACGGTCAGGCGTATTTTTCGGGGCGACATTGGTGGGCGACATAGGCGGCTCCAGCGCTGGCTGGCGCCCGATACCACCAAGATGGCTGTCTTTAAACCTTCAACCTTGCCGCAATCTGGGGACTAGGCGCGCCCGGACTGACCATCCCGCCCGGCCATCACCTCGAACGTCGACCATTCCAGCTGTGCGCCGAAGGCTTCCCAGTCATTCTCGAGGCCAGACGCCTCGACACGGGCCCACAGCCGCCGCATCGCCGGCCCATCCCCGCTGACGAGGAACATGGCCGCGCCGCGGTCTACAGACAATTCGCTGGCTTCCAGCGTGACGCCGCTTTTCTTAATGGCTTCAAGGGTGCGGCGGACAAGTTCGTCCTGGCGATCACTGTCGCAGTACGATTCCCCGCTGAACATGAGTACGCGCATTTCCATGCGGGAAAGATGGCCCCTGCGCGGCCGGGATCAATACCCGGCCCATAGCCCTGATTCAGTGGACTTTGGCCGCCGGCTCGCCCCAAGGATCCTCGGCGAAGAGTTCCGGGGCCAGGGCCTGCATCATCGAGAGCGAGGCCTGCGGATCGCGGCGGGCGGCGTAGGAGATGATGGCGTCGAGCCGCGCCTGCACTTCCCCGATCGGCGGGGATTTCGACCAGGCGACTTCAAGCACCCCATCGACCGGCGTCTGGTGAACCTGCTCGCGGTCGTAGAACACGGTCTCGGTCAGCTTCTCGCCGGGGCGCGGGCCAGTGATGCGGATGAGGATGTCCTGGCCGGGCGTCATGCCCTTCATGCGGATCATCTTCTCGGCAAGATCCATGATCCGGACCGGCTCGCCCATGTCGAGCACGTAGAGCGTCGCCTCGCGGTTGTCGGAGGAGGCCGAAAGCGCGGCCGCCTGCAGCACGAGAGCGGACGCTTCCTCGACGCTCATGAAGTAGCGGGTCATGTCCGGGTGCGTAACGGTAACCGGCCCGCCATCGGCGATCTGCTGTTCGAACAGCGGTGAGACCGAGCCCTTCGAGCCCAGCACGTTGCCGAAGCGTACGAGCGAGAAGCGCGTGGCCGGCGCCGTCGGAGCAAACGCCTGGATGAAGAGTTCGGCGGCGCGCTTGGTGGCGCCCATCACGTTCTGCGGGTTCACCGCCTTGTCGGTCGAGATGAAGGTGAACGACTTGACGCCGAGCCCCGCCGCAATCGTCGCTGCGCGCCGCGCGCCCAGCACGTTGGTGAGGATCGCCTCGTTCGGATTGAGCTCCATCAGCGGCACATGCTTCAGCGCCGCGGCGTGGATCACCAGGTCAGGCGCCGCCTCGCGCATAGCCTGCTCGAGCCGCACTTCGTCGCGTACGTCGCCGATGATCGCGCGCCGCACCACGTTGGGATAGGAGCGTGCAAGTTCCTGGTCGATCTCGAACACGTTGAATTCGGATGAGTCGTAGATCGTGAGTTCGGACGGCCCCAGCGCCGCGCACTGGCGCGCCAGCTCGCCGCCGATCGTGCCGCCGCCGCCCGTGATGAACACGCGCGCGCCGGAAATGAGTTCGGCAACCGGCTGCTTCTGAAGCTTGCGTTCCGGGCGGGCCAGGAGATCCGCCGGGCGGATCGGCTCCAGCATCGCCTTGGGCCCGATGCGCAGCAGCGTCGCCTTGCGGGCAGAGGCCACGGCAAGGGCCGCTTCCATGGTGCGGCGGTCTTCCGGCGGAGCAGCGATGGCGATCCACGGCAGTTCGCCGAAACGCGCGGTATAATGGTCGAACAGGGTGGCCAGCTGGTCGAGCCCGCCCATCACCTGCACGCCTTCAATGTCCCGGCCGACATCCGATCCCGTTGTCTCGATGAGTCCGATCGCGCGGATCGGCGGACCGGACGGGGCCTTGCGGGCGGCGCGCAGCGCCTCGGCGATGGACGCCGCCGGACCGAGGACCAGCGCACGCGGCGCATAGGGCGGCTCGCGGCGGATAACGGCGGAAAGATCGCCCGTCGCATCGGCGCGGGCCCACAGGCGCACGATCATCATCAGACCGAACCAGATCGGGATCTGCAGGTAGATCGCCGAGATCGGAAAATTCGTCGTCGTCGAAGCGAGGACCAGGATCGGCAGCGACATCAG